>DRHF01000385.1 GCA_011049715.1 Desulfobacterales bacterium | reverse complement strand
TTTAAAGTGGCGGTTTCCTCATCAAAAAGTCTCTTGTGCTCCGGCTTACAAAAAGCTGGTTTATCAGATCCTTTGTCTACCTCGGTGTAAAACCGGCTAATGTCTTTCGGGTTTACTTTGTTCTGTGCCATTAAATTTTCTCCTTATATATTTGGGTTATCGCACCAATACAGGTAAAAATGTATTCATTGTACTGAACAGGAGTATCCAACCCGTAAATCTTTATATGAACCGGTTCGTACCCCACAAGTTTCATTATATTGATAATTTCCTGAATATCGTAATCGATGTCTATTGGTTGTAATTTATCGGGATCGTTTTTCCTCATATACCGAATAAACCTACCATCCGGGATGCTGAGATAAAGAGAGCTTTTGGGCTTGCTCACCTCTACCACCTTTGCCATAAATGGAATGAGGTCGTCGGATGGTATATGCTCCAAAACATCTATCAAGCATATAAGGTCGAACTTTCTACCACGACTATGCCATTGGATAAAATCGCTCCATATATAATCTATATTTTCTGAGGGTAGATTTAATGCTTCTTTAATTAATTCCTCTGCGCTATCTATCCCGACAACTCTCGCTCCTTTTTTAGATATAGCCCTTGTGAGAATCCCCGTTCCGCAACCAACGTCCAGAACTTCCATAGCTCTTGTTACAATTGAGTTCAGGGTTTTCTCGATAAAATCATGCCTTCCGGTTCGCCGTTTCATTTTATCGACTTGGCTATTATAATAATCTACTGATTCCATATATCGTGTATCTCTTTGCTAATCGGAACCGTTACTAAATGTTCGACCACAACATCTAAATTGCAGTAAACCGGGAAACCCGCCCTCTTGATTTTGTCAAGATAAGTAAAATCCACATGATTTGCCCTATCCAGCCCATCAGGGCTCATTAGGGCCTCGTAATGAGGAGCTTGCACTTTTTGCAATACTTCCCTCGCGTAAAAGTTGTTTGTGTGGGTGTAGGGGATATCCCACACCCCCGCAGCCCCTTGTGGTATGACAAACTTAGACAGGTTCGGGTAATCGTGTGCTTTGAACGCCAAAGGCATGAATTTACTGCCCATCATCCGGTCATAGATCAACGGACCGATCACTTTATACTTCTCTACAAGAGGAATCATCGCTTCAAAATATCCCGGTGGGTATCTTTGGTCGCAATCCATCTTTACGAAGATGTCACAATCGCTTTTTAAGAACGTATGGATCAACCGATTGTTTCTACACACATCCCAGGGATGATCCCCTCTGCCCAATACGATTTGATACGTTCGGTTTATGCTTGGCATCGACCAAAAGAAATAATCCGAAACCGATCCCTGAGAATTGCATATACCTACAAAGATTTTCATAGATACGTCCTCAGCTTTTCCTTTTCAAGTTCTCGGGGAAAATCAGCAAACCGCTCGCTAAAAGTTTCGTCAATCGGGAATACATCTAAATGAACAACCTTTATGGAGCAATCAGCCAACATCCTGCCGCCAACTTCTCTAACCAATCGCCAGCAAAACGTAGTATCCATTGTGGCGGGTTTCCATCCGTTCTCATCCGGTTCCGCCTCCCTGAACCAGGGCTTTTCAAGTGCATTAATCAACGCCATGTCAAAGATCAAAGCACCGCTGCCGACCACAACGGCTTCCTGTAAATCGCCGTCTTTCGGGTCGATTATATCGAGGTAATCTGCATGGAACTTGGCATCTGTTAAACCGTTCTGAATAGCAGACTCCTTCCACTTCCAAGCCAACCTCATAAACGGTTTGTCAGCACCCTTGTAATTTACCCAACTCCTAATTGGCACCAGAGCTGTTACCATCGGCCAGCCATCCTCGATGTGCTTGCAAAACTTCACCAGAATATCCAAATCGTGCATCTGGTCTGCACCCAGAAAGCATACATGGGTAGCACCCCATTCAAGTGCCTTTTCAACGCCCCATGTATGTCGCCTGCCAGGGTCACGCCCGAATCCGGGGATATACTTTACTTCAACCCCTTTCGGGCGTTCCAGATTCATCATGTTATACGCCGCATGAGTCCAACTGAATGGCGAGCCCCATGCGGTACAGACTGCAATTTTCTTTGGACGGTTCACTTGCCTTAAAAGGGAGCCTAACTCGTCTGTTTTCATTGCCTTCCTTTCGGTTAAAGACTAAAATGCAGAGGTGAGTAACGGTGCCATGCCGGAACCCAATGCAGCACCGGCTGGGCGTGAAGCTGCTTCTACGGCATACACATTTATGTAACCCATCAGGTCCGATACAACAAAAGCATCCGTTGCATCTGCCGCCAACACTCGCAGATTATCCAACAATCCCGTACACCGAGTAGCCGCCATGCCTTTTTGGTTAACTGCCGCGTCACCATTGGCAACACCCAAGAAAGTACAGTCTTGAATCAACATACCGACCGTAGCCCCGGAACTGTGAGATACGTTAATACACGCATCGTCGGCCCCGGCAGACCCGGTATAGTTGAAATGGCATCGCCTGATTATCGGGTTAAGATTGCTTGTGCTGTTCGTGATATTCTCAAATAGAATACCGTTATCAGCACCGGCAGCTATGCCGATAAACTCACAGTCCTCAATTATCAAATAATCAACCGAAGGGCCGGCTACTGAGATAGCATCGAGGTTTTTCGTGTTCTGAACAAACCGACACCCTCGAATGGTACAGTAATCAATGGCTTGAATGTCGATAAATCGCTCATTCGTTCCGGTTGTACTTCCGGTAAACAGGATATTCTCGACTGTGATATTATCAGCCGCAATCTCCATCACATTGTCATTCCCGGTAGTTGCTTGCGTCAGGTTCGGCCTGTTCGTGCCGTTCCCAATACCCAACAGGGTTATGCCTGCCGTATTTAATACGATTGTACTGGTCACACTCTCAGCATGGCCAGGCAGAGCAACAATATAATCACCCTTGCTGGCGGTACATTTCGCCTCTGCCTGCGCGATTGTACTCATCGCCTTGTCCGGGTGCTTTCCAGTGTTGCCCGAGCTGGACTTCGCGTTGCTGCTATCTACAAAGTAGACAGTCCCGCCTACAAGATGAGCCCCAATCATGGGGAGTTTTAAACCACTTATATTTAACATTTTTCTTCTCCTATTCCCAAAACCCTTCCACCCTTTAAAATGGGGAGCCGTGAAGCTCCCCGGTTATTGTTTATGATACTGAACTTCCGATAATCCAACGCCAATCACGGAATCCCCAGCCGACGACAAAATATGAAATAAACTTCTGCATAAATGTGTCGAAATCGACTGTTTGATTCAGCTCAAGGGGCACACCTTCGTGCCAGATTAGGCTTTCCTTCATTGCCATGGAATCGATTAGAAACCAGTCATTGGTGTCGTAATCATCCAGAAGCGGAAGTTCAATCGCCTTCCATTTATGCCTGCGTTGAGCATTAGCGTTATTGGTCATCTCATCCAACTTGCCTTGGGAATTCATAATCTCCCAGACAACCTCCGCGCTATTTGTACCATGAACGATAGTGTCAAAATTGGTGTCAATTCTTTCACTGATATCGCTCATAAAACCACGGCTTTGAATCCGAACCGTTTCCAGATTGACAGCGTCAAGCGCCAATGTGGAAAGGTTGTCAAAACCGGATGCGGTAC
>DRHF01000384.1 GCA_011049715.1 Desulfobacterales bacterium | reverse complement strand
CGACGATGGTGAGGCTAAGATCATTGTATTTGCCAAGGAATGAGAGCTTTTCAAGATTTTTTTCCGGTGAAACCCTTCCCACATAGATGAGTCTCAGTTTTGAGTTGCTTTTTTTTAAAGGCCGAAAAAATTCGGAATCCACTCCCCTGCCAACCACCTCAATTTTCTTGTGCATAAATTTTTGTTTCAGGGAGGTTTTAACTTTATAAGTGGGAGCAAGTATGATTTCCGATGTACTGTATACGATCCACGTCCATGCTGATACAAAATTGCAGAAAAATTTCGTAATATAGTTAGAAAATGGAAAATGATTAAATTTATCATCTGACCAGGATGGAACATACTCGGGAAGGAGCGTATGGTAAAATCCGATCACAGGAATGTTCAGTCGTTTGGCAATAAGCGCTGCTGCAAAGCAGAACGGATGGGCAGAAGTTATCTGAATACAATCATATTTTTCTCTTTTGAATATCTTGTGAAAAACCCACATCCGTTTTAAGTAGAAGAAAGGGTTGAGCGATAGGAATGTTTTGGGTAGGGGTTGAAAGGATGATTTCACCCGCGTAAAAAAGAAACCAACAGATTTTTTACGGAATTGTTTATCTGTCTTGTCATCTTGTAAGAAAATGTCGAATTTATGGTTGGATGATCCGATATATTTACAAAATTTGTTGTAATAGTTGGTCATCCCATCAACTTTTCTCAAAATGTTGCTGTGGATAACGATTGCAACTTTCATTTAAAGACCCCGTAATGTTTTGAGGTTTTAGATCATTTCGAACGGTTGTCGAACCTTTAGATTGAGCTAAAATCAGGGTTAATAAAATTGAGATATTAAAAAAGATTTATGCACAATCATTAAAATAATATAACAAATTTTTAAAAAAATTCAACATACATACATTTTATTTTTTTTCAATCAGCAACTTGTAAAATCCGGCGTGTGAGAAATATGAAAACGTCCTCTCAAAACTTTCCCCGGTTCTCTTTAATCATTCCCGCGCACAACGAGGAAGCCTATCTGCCTGAGCTGCTGGACAGTGTGGATGAGGCTCGGGCATGCTACATTGGCGGGACAGACGAAATCGAGGTTTTAGTCATTGACAACGCATCGACTGACTCGACCCCCAGCCTGGCCCGAACCCGCGGTTGCCGGGATATCCGAGAAGACAAGCGTGTCATTGCCGCCGTCAGAAATACCGGTGCTCAAAACGCAAGGGGGAAGGTGTTTGTATTTGTTGATGCAGACAGCATCATCCATTCAGATACCTTTAATGAAATCGATCGGAGTCTATCGACCGGTAAGGTGGTCGCCGGGGCATCCGGCGTAAGGCTGCAGAGAATGTCTCTTGGCATTGCCGTAACTTATGCATTGTTCGTTCCCCTGGTGTGGCTGACCCGAATGGATACCGGAGTGGTCTTTTGCCGCCGGGAGGATTTCGAGGAGATCGGGGGATACAACGAGGATCGCCTTTTTGCAGAAGATGTTCAATTGCTGTGGGACCTGATGGTGTTGGGTCGAACACGCAGGCAGAAACTGACTCGAATTACGTCGGTTAAGGCCATTGCTTCAACCCGCAAATTTGACGAGCATGGGGATTGGCATTACATATGGTTGATTTTTCGTTTTCTCTATGGCGTTTTATTTTCTAAACGTTCCATGAATGATTTCGCCCGGATGTACTGGTATGGTGAACAACGTATCAACCGAGGGTAAAACCCGGGGCTCAGACCATCCAACAAATCCCAATTTTTCTAGACCCTCGCGTGCCTGTGCACGGTTGATTACTTTATGGATACAGGTTAACACTGACGGCCGCATTGTTTTTCCAAAAAATTTTATTCACCCCATACCCGATGCGGCACTATGTCCAATAGGGGGTACGAAACTTGGGTTATTATAAGATAAACAGATTGATCAGATTCGAGGTGTAAATAATGCCCCAAACCGAACCGAATCATAGGATTCGGATCTTTTACGGCTGGTATATTTTGGCCGCTTCTTTTGTGACGCTCTTTTTCACCTCGGGTGTTCGATATTCAATCGGTGTGGTGTTTAAACCATTGATGGCAGATTTTGGCTGGAACCGGGGATTAATATCTTTTGCATTCTTTCTCAATATGACGTTTTACGCGCTCTCTATCATTATAGCGGGCAAGTATTATGATCGGTACGGCCCCAAATGGGTGATTATCATATCAAATGTTCTGCTTTCTATCGGATTCATGGGCCTCGCATTTATTGATTCTTTCTGGCAATTTCTTGTTTTATACGGAATTGTGGCTGCATTGGGTATGGGCGGGACCACGGTCCCTCTGTTTGCGGCCTTGATGACCAAATGGTTCGAAAAAAGGCGCGGCTTCGCCGTGAGCTCCGGACTTACCGGCAGCTGTATAGGACAGTTTGTTTTGGTACCGTTGTTTACGGTTTTTGTTTTGCGATATGGCTGGCGGGTATCGTATTTTTATATCAGTCTGGTGATGCTGGTGACCATTACATTGCTTACCCTTTTTATCATTAAAGGAGATCCCGATGATCTTGGATTGGAGCCTTACGGGCATAAAAACAAGGACCGTCCGGGGGACCGGAGCGTTCCGGAATCCGCAGACATCGCTTTGACCGATCTTGGGCTGACAGATGCCATGAAAACGTATTCTTTTTGGATTTTTGTGATCGTTATGATCATTTGCGGAAGTGGGGATTTTTTGATCACCACCCATCTGATCCCCATGGTAACCGATTACAATATTCCGGCTGCTACGGCCGGCAACATGTTAGCATGGCTAGGCTTGATGAGTCTGGCCGGTATTCTTGTTGTGGGACCGATATCTGATGTGATCGGGGTCAAGATTCCCATTTCCCTCACCATGTTGCTTCGGGTTCTCCTTTTTCTTTTAATCTTGAATTATCAAAACCGGGTTTCATTCTATATCTTTTCTTTTGCGTTTGGTTTCACTTTTTTGATCACGGCGCCACTTAACGCTATTTTGGTCGGGAGGCTTTATGGGTTCACACATGTGGGTCTTATATCCGGATTTATTTCTACCCTTCACCATTTTGGAGGTGGATTCTGGGTCTATGTGGGCGGTGAGCTATTTGATCAGACCGGAAGTTATAGACTGATTTTACTTGTTTCAATGGGTATGGCCTTTTTTGCCGGCCTCATCGTTTTGTTTATAAAGGAAAAAAGACATCGGGTTGTGGTTTAGCAATTCTTGTTTATTTTCAGATATGGTTTATCTTATTCTTGTATGAAGCAGCATGGCCTCGATTGAGCCTAAATAGTGCCCATCCATAAATGGCCCTTTTTGCCCTGCTCGGCGTTCTCCGCGGGTTTTCGGCTACGGCGTACAGGAAGTACGCCTCACCGTAAACCCTTGTGCGGCCCCCGCAAAAATTTGCGGGATTTCACCTCTGATTTTTATAAGATGTGCTCAACTTGATCAGGACAAAAATTGCTCATTTCTGAATTGGACACCCATCGTGACGGTTTAAGAACCGCGGATGGACACTAAATAAGAATGAATGAGACTTTAAAAATGAGGAATAAAGGATGGACCAAGGGGCTTTTCTCGAAGATCTCTACTTCGGCAATCTAGGTGGTGATTATTTCTCGTCTTTTCGTGTCCCGAGCTGTTTACCAAAAACAGAGAAGATCATCGACGGTTGCCTCGCACTTGTTAGCAGATATTCTCCTTTGAAACTTGAGGAGAAAAGCGAGGTCCCGGAGGATCTGCTGCAGGGATTGAAAGAACTGGGACTCTTCGGGCTGATTATTCCGGAGGAATACGGTGGACTCGGCCTGGATATGGCCCAATACCTTTTGATTACCGAGCAGCTTGCTCGAATCGACATGGGCTTGGCTATAATCCCCCTGGCGCATTTGTCCATCGGCGTTAAAGGGGTGCTGCTGTATGGGACAGACGATCAGAAACGAAAATACCTCCCGCCTGCTGCCAGCGGAGATACGATCTTTGCTTTTGCGTTGACAGAACCGAAGATCGGCTCTGACGCACAGCACATCGAGACCAGAGCCGTCCGATCCGAAGACGGATCCCATTATCTTCTGAACGGCACCAAGACCTACGTGACGAACGGTGGCATTGCCGGCGCACTCACGCTATTTGCCGGCCTGGCAACCGAGCGCCCCGGATATCTGGGCGCTTTCATTGTCGAAACAGGCTGGGATGGCGTTAAGGTGGGCAAACCGATGCTAAAAATGGGCCTCCATACCAGTTCGACGACCATGATCAGGTTCAAGAATGTCCGGGTACCTGCAGAGAACATGCTCGGCTCTCCCGGGGATGGCTTCAGAATCGCAATGAGCGTTCTAAATTACGGACGTCTGGGGCTTGGCGCTGCATCGGTCGGCTCAATGGAGCAGGCGGTCGAGGACATGATCGATCGGGCCGGGAAACGCATCCAGTTTGGTATCCCCATTCAACGCTTCGAACTCATTCAGGAAATGATTGCAAGGGCCAAGGTCAACAGCTTTATTGCGAGGGCAATGACCTATTTCACCTCAGGTCTGCTCGATAGGGACCCCTTTGCCAGGGTTGCAATTGAAAGCTCGCACACCAAGCTGTTTGGTACCAGCCGCGGTTGGTCAACTCTCAATGATGCCCTCCAGGTCGCCGGTGGGGCGGGCTATTTGAAGAGTCTGCCCTATGAAAAACGATTGCGGGATTTCCGGGTGACGACCGTGTTTGAAGGCACTACGGAAATACACAGCATTTATCCGGCACTTTACCTGGCAAGACGGATTGCCAAGACACAAAAATCCAAACCCGCCATGTTTTTGGCGTTCGCCGCTGCTCTTATCGGTTTTCCGCATGTGACCTTACCCGCGGGTGACAGCCGTATACAGGGAGCGCTTTCTCTTGCGATGAGCTGCATTCGACAGGCCCGCAGAATGCTCTACCGCGGTCTGATGAAATATGGCAGAAAGCTCGTCGAGCAAGAGTTCTTTCTGCGACGGGTGACCCGGCTGAGCATGTCGGGTTTCGGACTGATCTCGGGCTCCTGTTACATTTCCTCCCTTGCAAAAGCGGGCCACAATGTCGACGTGCAAGTTCGTTTGCTTCAGTGTTTCATCGAAGAGACCCGTCTCATAAAACAGCAGAACCGGAATTTAACAAACACCCGCTGGGAGCAGCGCCTCAAAAAAATCATCGGACACATCGATTCGGAGCCTGTGACTGGAAAGGCTGGTGCGGAACATACTTGACGGTTGAGAGGTAAAAGAGCTGGTCTGAAAGGATTTCAGGCCCGGCCAAATGATAGAAAGCATACACAAAAGGAAGTGACTGAATTATGATTCCATGTCAAAAGCATCTTTTTAACATTCCGGAGAATATTACCTATCTGAACTGTGCCTACCTCTCCCCGCAATTGCGAAGTGTCAGCGAGGCGGGACAAATCGGTGTCGTCACGAAAGAACATCCGTGGCAGGTAACTCCGGAGGATTTTTTTTCCGAGACCGAAGTGACCCGCGGACTATTTGCCAGGATCATCGATTCTGAAACTGATGACATTGCCATCATCCCTGCTGTCAGCTACGGAATGTCTGTTGTGGCTAAAAATGTAACTGTCGAAAAAAATGACGTGATCGTCGTGCTTGAGGATCAGTTTCCGTCTAATATTTATCCCTGGAGAGAACTTGCAAAAGAGAAAGGGGCAAAAGTTAGGACAGTGCCCCGTCCTAAAAACGGCGATTTGACAGATGCGCTATTGGACCAAATCGATAAAAATACGGCCATCGTGGCATTGCCCGGTTGCCACTGGACAGATGGGGCATTGATTGATCTCGTAAAAATCGGCAGCCACTGTCGGGAGATCCAAGCCGCCTTCATCGTAGATGCAACCCAATCCCTCGGCGCAATCCCGCTCTCCGTTCGCGAGGTTCAACCCGATTTTCTCATCGCAGCCAGCTATAAATGGCTTTTCGGTCCATACAGCCTCGGTTTCATGTATGTCAGTCCCCGATATCAAAGGGGAAAACCATTGGAACACAACTGGATCAATAGAAAAAACAGTCAGGATTTTGCCGGACTGGTCAACTATCGCGATGAATTTCAACCCGGGGCAAGACGTTTTGATGTGGGGGAACGGAGCAACTTTGCCCTCATGCCGATGGCGAAAACCGCATTACAACAGATTTTGGATTGGAAGGTATCTGAAATCGCATCGACTCTATCTCAAATGACCGAACAGATCGCGGATCGGGCAAATGAGCTCGGCCTCAACGTCGCGCCGGCACATCAGCGTGCCGGCCATATGCTGGGCCTTCGTTTTCCTGAAAAAATGCCCACCGATCTGGTCGATCGATTGTCTGAAAAGAAAATCTATGTAAGTGTACGGGGAAATTCTATTCGTGTTTCACCCCATCTGTACAATACCGGGCAGGATATAGAAAAATTTATTAAAATACTTTCAGAAAACATATAGATCAAAAATTCTCACATCAGATAAAAAATAGCGAACCCAAGGACCAAACAGATCGATAGCAAGCGGATCAAAAGGTAAAAAAAAGTTACGCGAACGCCTCTGGTTGCGCCAAAAAAAGCAATATTTGAAGGGAGATTGCTGGTCATAAATTCATAGATCGTATGAAGGGCGTAGGCAACCAGCAGCGAAACAATGAGTTCGTTGGGATCGAGGAGGTTCTGCCGGAACAGCGATCCAGCGGCAGCGATTGCACTGATTGAGCTGGGAAATCCTGCAATGATGACAAGGACGGAAGGTGCGGAAAGACCCACCCTGCGCAAAAGTGTGTCGAAAGAACCTATCAGGGCGGTCGTTTGCTCTGAATTCAATGCAATGGCAAACAACAATGTGATGGGAACAAAGATAAGTGCGATCCGACCGAATTGACGGATGGATACCTGAAGATCCTTTTTGAGCTCCCTTTTTTTGGAAAAGAAAGGGGCAGGGGTGGCAAAAACATTTTTTTCAAGATTCGATTTTTTTCTAGTAACGGAGAATCCGATCAAGAGGCCGGATATGGCGATCATAAAGCTGATCAGGAGGTAGAAGAGCATGTATAAACCGCCCGGCCTCCAGCCGACAGCGGCGATAAGTATCGGGGCGATGTAGAAGATGGCAAAATGAAGGCCGCTGGGGAGCCAGCCGATTAAGTATGCGGCCAGAAGCTCTCTTTCACGGAGTCGCCCTTTGCGAAACTGTGCGCTGAGGAAGGCATTTGCGGAATGGTGATTCAGAAAGCACATGGCCAGGTAAACACCGCATTCTGTCGGCAATCCGGCCAGCCTGGCGAAGGGCGCCATCAGCCTGGAACACTTCTGCCAAAGACGGGTACCTTGCAGCCAGTTGCCGGCCAGACAGCCGATTAACATGGCAGGCAGAACAACCCGCCAGAGGGAGAGCGTTTGGGTGAGTGCTTTGGCTATATTGTTCAATGGACCTATTTGTGTTTTTTTAATGCCATTACTTTTTCAGCCGGCTCCAAATAACAGACAAAAAAGCTGCACTTCGACAAGCTACGCGGAATGCGCTCGTTGTTTCGGTTCAACTTTAAAGGGGAAAAATGAAGAAACGGTGTCGAGCAGCGGTAAGATTTAGGGTTCGCGCAAAAATAACTTCACATTTTAGCATCTTAGCTTCAGCCCATCTTTGACCGATACCTCACTCGCAAAATCCTCGAAATAGCTCGCTATTCCTGTGGTTTTACTCTCTCGGATCAGCCAAACCTGAACCAAATCTAAGCGCCAATTCTGCGAAGTTATTTCTGCGCGAACCCTTAGGCCCGGTCGAAGACCATCAACCCGGAATCATGAAAAATAGGGAGCAGAAAATTCATGCTTTCTCTACCTGCCTCTTCGGGCATATCCACATAGGGGTACAACTCCAGGCTGATATCGTCCGTGTACCCCAGTCTCTTCATTGTGTTAAATACATCCGGAAACCGAATGGCGCCTTTTCCGGCGATCAAATGCCGGTGAACCCTGTCCGAAGCAATATCTTCGATATGGACATGTCCCACCCATTCAAACAGCTCCTCAAAAGCAGCTGACGGGTCTTCGCCTACGCAGAAAAAATGCCCGATATCAAAATTTAGCCCCAGAAATGGCGTGCGGACATCTTTGATAAATGATTTGAATTCAGCGGTTCTTTCGATCAAAAGATCCGGTTCGGGTTCGATGAGGATCTTTATGTCCAGCGACTCGGCCAGGGGGATTACTTTTTCCAGACCCCTGTGAAACAACGAAAGCGCTTCAGATCGAGGCATATCCGCCAGTGGACCACCCGGCGGCACCGATATGTTTGTGCATCCCAATTCGGCTGCGATTCTGATGGAATCAAGGGTATGTCGGATGCGTATTTCCCTTCTGGCCGGTTCCGGTTCAATCCACGAAGGTAGATAGGTGTCGCCTACGGCAAAAAGGGTGAAGCTGTTTATATTGGTTATCTTTAAATCATTTTCTTCAATTCTTTTTTTCAATTTCCCGGTTTCTTTTTCGGTATAGTCAGGGGGATAAAGATGGGGTCTGTCACCCATGATTTCAATGCCTCTAAAGCCCAGGCCGGCGATTCTTTTTATCGCCTCAAAGAGAGAGAATTTTTTAAACGCGTTGGTGCTGTAACCCAATATCATTTCTTAACTCCTTAAAAAACCTTTCGAATATTACCGTCGGGCCATTTTGATGTCAAGGAGAGAAAGGGTATGGGAGTACATGCTTGACAAATGTGAAGTTTAATGCGCTAATAAAAAAAGGATTGGGTTTGACTTAATTTATGTCGATTTAATAGGAGGTAAGATATGGGTAGAGGAGATAGAAAAACCAGGCGAGGAAAGATCTGGAGAGGCACAAACGGTAAGAAGCGTCCCAAAAAGAAGAAAACAAAATCCTCGACCGGATAAACCGAAACCAAAAAACTCTCTTGCAGCTTAACCTAAATTTCACACCTGATATTTTGGAAAAAGTCGCATCAGGCGCAACCGATACAGCACCGTGCCTCATCGGGGGTGCATAACTTGAGAGATCAACTTATGAAATGTTAACACCATGAACCGAATAATTGATTCCATTCCCTATCGTTTGTCGAAGCGCAGCGAAGATTTATCCGCCTCTGGAGAGGATCCCCCTCCTTTGGAGCTGCAGGAAGGGACAATCCCATGAGCGTGATGGGGATTCTGACATGCGAAATTTTAGAGCTTGAACTGGCCCATCTTTTAGCGTCGGATATTGAAGTGAACCGGATTTCTGTCGTCGAAACCGAAAGATCCGCCCGTTTGGTCGAGCGCCTTGAATTGCTTCAAATATCAAATCTGAATCTGATTTCCAAGATGGATGGGTTTAGGCCTGACCCGGATGCCCGGCTGGAAGTGCTGGTTAAGGTCCTGGAAATCGGGCTTCATAATTTTAAAAAAAAGATACAAGAAGCTCTGGTAGCTGCGGCCCGTCAAATGAGCCCCCACGTGGGCGTATTGTTACTCGGGTACGGTCTGTGTGGTAATGCCCTGGAAGATCCTGATGCACTCTTTGCTGATACCGGCGTGCCGATCTTTATTCCGATGGATGAAGATCATCCGGTGGATGATTGTATCGGATTGCTGATCGGTGGACGTGATCAATACTATGGTGAACTTTGTAACGTTGCAGGAACATTTTTTATGATACCCGGATGGGCATATCATTGGAAGGGCATGTTCAGCGCGGAATATGGCAACATGAGCGTGAAAATGGCAAAATCCCTTTTTGCCCATTATGAGAGAACCCTTCTGATTTCGACCGGTGTCATGCCCGAAGCTGAGATGAAAAAAAATACAGATGAATTCAGTCAAATGTTCGGTTTTCGAGTTGAGTCCCGGAAAGGAACAGCAAAAATTTTAAATGAAACATGGAAAAAAGCCAAAGATGCACTTCATGCTGTTTAGCTTTTTGTCCGAGACCCTTTTTCTACTGCAAGCGGCTAAAATCTTCCCTGGGATTTAAAAAGGGTTTTTGGAGGCGTTAAATGAATTCAGAATTGAATTCGATGGCAAGTGGACATGCGGCACTGGATGAACTGTTTCAAACGAAGGACTATACCGATTACAAATGGATTAATCCGAAAGAAATCATTGTTTCGCAATGGGCAAGGATGAAATGTATGTTCGGCTGTGGGGAATACGGGAACAATGCCTCATGCCCTCCCAATGTCCCTCCGGTTGCTGAGTGCGAGAAATTTTTTCATGAATACAGTGACGCTGTGATTTTTCGCTTTCAGAAAAAAGTGGATAAACCCGAAGATCGCCATAAATGGTCAAGGAAGGTCAACTCGGATCTCTTGAAGCTGGAGCGAGCGGTTTTCTTTTCCAATTACCCCAAAGCCTTCCTTTTTTTCATGGACAGCTGCTCCATTTGTGCTGAATGCACCGGGGAAAGAGGAACCTGTAAAGAACCAAGATTATCCCGCCCGTCTCCCGAAGCGTTTGCCGTGGATGTGTTTTCAACCGTCCGGCGCTTTGGTTTTCCCATTGAAGTTCTCAGCGACTATTCCCAAACCATGAACCGTTTTTCATTTTTGATGATTCAATAATGACAGCCTCGTAAAAAGTCATTTGCGATCGACAGTTGAGTCCTGCTAAAAAAACCGTTTCCCCGCAACAAATGCCAACCCTCAACGCGCTCTCAAGCAAGTATATTCTTGACTCTTTTAATCAGATTCAATATTGAAGAACCCTGCAGCCACGATTGAGCGGGATCCTCCAAAGAGGCGGATACACCCTCCAAAGGCGGACAAGTCTTCGCTGCGTTTGGCCACGCTACGGGGAATGCGCTCGCTGTTTCGGTTCAACGATATGGATCACCCTGTGATCCGGGGATAGCCAATCTCACAAGGGATAAGAATATGCTGACTGCACTATTAACCTTCCTGGGAGCGGTGTCGGCCACGCTGCACATCTGGGCCGAGTATAATGGCCCACAATTTCAAATCTATCTGTTCAAACCGCTTACCATGATTTTCATTTTACTCATCGCCATTGAGAAGACCAATGAAATGCGTAGATTTTATGGCTATGCGATTGTGGCCGGATTATTGTTTTCACTGGCCGGCGATATCTTTTTGATGCTACCTTCAGATCAATTCATATCCGGACTCATCAGTTTCCTCGTCGCGCACCTCTTTTACATCGCTGCCTTTGTCATCAATAGACCATTCCAACTCTCAATTCGATCGATCCTTCCCTATGCGATTTATGGTATATTGATATCCATATTGTTGCTCCCGCATCTTGGAGATATGAAATTCCCTGTACTGGCCTATATTGTTGTGATTCTGGTGATGGGTTGGCAGTCGTGGGAAAGATGGCATGCGATTCGTGACAGGTCGGCCCTATTCGCCGTGTTCGGCGCCATTTTCTTCATTGTTTCAGATACAGTGCTGGCCATCGACCGATTTCGGGGCCACTTCGCACTTGCCGGACTGATGACCCTGATACCCTATTTCTGTGCCCAATGGATGATTGCTGTGTCAATACGGAAGCCAAGGTCTTCTAATTAGAATATTCAGGTAAACCTGTCTGAGAAGACACGGAGTACCATTTTAAAAAACATACAAAAAAAAGGAAGGAAATGAAATGATCTACATCGGAAACTTTCTCCATCTGACCGATCAAGAGAAAAAAACAGAGTCAGAAAGAAGACATGGCGAATTTAATCTGATCGTCGAGGCAGAACAAACCGAAAAGGCGATTCATCTGTTTAAAGAACGAATCGTTGAACTCAAAGAATCGAGTGATTTTTTTAAAGGAGATTGTTCGGTATTTTTTAATCAACTTTTGGGAATTGAGAAATTCTCGAAAACAAAAGCAACGATATTGAATTACAAATCGATTGCCGGGGATCCGGTGATGCCGTTTATCGGCTGTTCACTTCCGAACTCGGAAGGTGATGCCTGCAGCATTTATGAATGGAAGGATGTCACCTTGGAAATAGACAGCGAAAAAAGCGACTTGTTTATAGAGTTTAAATCATAGGGGGTTGGATTGTCTGCAGATCCCAAATCGATGAAAAAAAGATGTAAAAGAGCCATAAGCGTTTCGATGGTTGTTTTCGGGGTCCTGCTCCCTATATGGGTCTCTGCGTCATCGTTAACAGCGCCGGATGCATCCGACCTGGTTTCCTATATCCGGGGGGTAGATACGCTCGAATTTTGTGGTGAAAGGATTCCGCTGGAAATTGAAGAAATTCGAGAACGATTTGAAAAAGAGTTTTTGCTTATTCTCTGGAACAGGCCCCAAGTGATTCTTTGGCTAAAACGCTCCCATCGATATTTTCCTTTTCTTGAAAGAGTGCTAAAAGAAAACAATATGCCGGACGATCTTAAGTATGTGACCATCATTGAAAGTGCTCTTCGGCCCCATATGCGTTCACGAAAAGGGGCGGTCGGGTTTTGGCAATTTATGGCCGGTACCGGTCGAGAATACGGACTGAAAATTAACCGACATATTGATGAGCGGAGAAATTTTTTTGCCTCCAGTCGGGCGGCAATCAGCTATTTCAAAAAGCTTCACGAATCATTTGAATCTTGGGTGCTTGCTGTTTCAGCCTATAATATGGGAGAGAAAGGATTAAAAGACGAGATTATAGAACAGGGAACCGCTGATTTTTTTCAGCTTTATCTTCCGTTGGAAACCCAGCGATTCTTGTTTCGCATAATTTCAGTGAAATTGATTTTTTCCGACCCGTTTAAATACGGCTTTAAGCTCGACAAGGCAGATTATTATCATCAGCTGTCTTTTGATCGAATCAAAATGAAGAGTGCTGATCAGATTCCGATCCGGATCATTGCTCAGGCAGCCGAAACCCAGTTCAAAGTCATTAAAGATCTCAACCCCGAAATTCGCGGATACTACCTTGTTTCAGGAAACCACGACATTCTAATCCCCAAAGGGGCGAGCGAAGGATTTCATAAACGGTTTCAAGCCCTGTTTGAAAATTATCTAACCGAAAAGAAAAAGCGCGTCTACATCGTCAAGAAGGGGGACAACCTTTCTCTGATTGCCAGTCGATTTAATGTTTCCCTTGCAGCACTTCTTATCTGGAACCGTCTGGACTTCAGACGCCCGATACATCCCGGGGATCGCCTGATCATCTATCCGGTGAAAAAGAAGCCGAAAAATTAAAATTGATGGATCCTTATTTTCGATCAAGTAGGGAGAGCAGGTCTTGCCAGTTTGAAATGCGGAGTGTGCTTTGGTCCGGTATTTCAGCGTTTTCGGTAGGTACAGTGGGTTTAAATACCAGATTATGTTCCTGGGCATAGGTGGTCCAGACCGGTTGGAGTCCGGCTTGTCGGGCACCGATTACATCTGCTTCCGGGTCATCCCCGATATAGAGTATCTGGTTCTTCTTCACATTCAACTGCTCAGCCAATCGATCAAAGACAGCCGGGTGCGGTTTGCGGTAACCCAGGTCTCCAGATATGAGTACCACATGAAAGAAACCGGTGAGGCCGGCCTGCTGGATAATCTTTCTTGCAGCAGGTGGGTGGGTGAAATTAGAAAGTAAACCCAAAAGATATGATTCCTTTAATCTACTCAGCATTTCCTTGCTACCGGGGATAAGATGGCAACGTGGATAAAATGCAGAAAAATAGGCATCAATGGCTTCTGTTACTCTAGGGTCATCCGGGAGGATGTTCTGTTCCCCGCGACTCAGCGCCTCACTGATCCAAAATCGGTTGTGGGTTTCTATTCCATTCTGCCGGGCTGCTTCAATAAATTTCACGGCGGCTTCCGTATACGCCTTTTCAAATGATTCTGCTTTGAGAGCAAGCCCATTTTTCTGCAGACTCGATACCAGCCGCCCCATCGCCTCATTCAGCGCACGGGGTTCAGCGGTGATCAGGGTGTTGAAAAGATCAAATCCAATGGCCTTGATATGATTCATGGATATTTCCTTTAACCAAATGCCTT
>DRHF01000383.1 GCA_011049715.1 Desulfobacterales bacterium | reverse complement strand
TCTATGAATGAAATATAATTTTAAAAACAAATACTCCATTTTGTTTACCCTTCGGGAAAGCCGATGCCACCCCATCTTCTGCGTTGCCAAGGGTTCGCGGTAAATGACTACAGCTTCACCCTTGGACGCCTTGAAGCTGGGGCACCCCTCCAGAGGCGGATCTTCGACCTCGACTTTCGCTCAATTAGGGTAAAAGTTAATTTATCTTTGATTCTTCACCGTGCACGCGTCTATAGCTAAAGCAAGCTTTGGTAAATAAAAAAATGCGGGTAGTGGTTAAAAGCAACTAAAGGTATGATAAATGGAATCAAGGCTTAAAAACTGCTGGGAATTCATGAAGTGCGGGCGAGAGCAAAGGGGGCGCCGGGCTGATAAACTCGGGATCTGTCCGGCGGCGTCTGATGAGTCTTTCGATGGTATTAATTCGGGTTCTTTCGGTGGTAGATTTTGCTGGGCCGTGGCAGGCACGTTCTGCAATGGCGAACGCCAGGGAACATTTGCGGAAAAACGCGATTCCTGTATGACTTGTGAGTTTTTTAAACTGGTCAGTCAGCAAGAAGGAGAGTCGGATAAGCATACAAAATTTTTGAGGTACATTACCAAGAATGTTGAAACGCCGATATTAGAAAAAATGACTTACAAGCATATCAAGGCGGGTACAAGATTCATCACCCAAGGGGCGATTGAGGATTTTGCCTATATCATACAAAGCGGCACCTGTCTTGTTATAGTAGAAAGGGACGGTGAACTTCATCCGGTCAATCACTATGGAGAAGGTGATATGGTAGGCGGTCTGGGCATTCTGACGGGCGAACCACGTCTTGCCCATGTTGAAGCAGAGACCGATATGATGGTCTGGGAGCTCAAAAAAGAATATTTCCACGACATCTCCGAAAAGGATCCGGACCTGCTCAGCTTTTTCACGGAACTCGTTGCCGACCGACTCGATTCCAGAAGGCCGATTGCCTATAGGACGGTAGGCAAACATGCGGCCATTGATATCATCGGACGGGGGGCGTTCAGTATCGTCTATAGGGGTGAGCACATGGACCTGAAGATGCCCGTTGCTATAAAAATGATGAGACACGACCTGGCGATGGACCCGGATTTTCTAGAGGGTTTCCGAAACGAGGCCAAGACGATCGCGATGCTGGATCACGAGAATATCATCAAGATTTATGACATTGAGGAGCGATATAAGACCATTTTCATCGTAATGGAATATGTAAACGGAGAGACTCTAAAAGATCTTATCCAGCGACTGAAAAGGATTCCTTCCGGGCTTGCTGCACATTATCTCGTCCAGATCTGCTCGGGACTAAGCTTTGCCCATCAAACCGGTATCATCCACAGGGATATTAATCCCGGCAACATCATGCTGAGAAACGATGATCGGGTAAAAATACTCGACTTTGGACTGGCATGCCCGATCGGTACGGAGGATATGGGTTTTTTTGGCACCGCTTTTTACATGGCTCCGGAACAGATCGAAATCGATACTATGGATCAACGAACAGACATTTACTCCCTGGGCATTACCGCTTATGAGATGGTTACCGGCAGCCACCCCTATCCTGAAAAAGATGTCCAGATCGTGATGGACAAACACCTTACCCAGGACATCCCGGACCCTGCCGACACAGTGCCGAGTCTACCCAAAGAGCTACGGAATTTTATTCTTAAAGCCTGTCAGCGGGATCCCGGGAAGCGTTACCAAAATGTTAACCAGGCGATGCTAGAGCTTCTGCCTTTAGCTGATGATACAAGGTATACTCAGGAGAAGCATTCTGTCGACAGTCAGAGAATGCTAAATATCTTTCTGAATTATCAAAAAGAACATCAACTCGCCCTTACCCGGCTGATGGAAGATTTTACATCAAAAGCCAAGAAACTCGGTGTTCACCTTAAAGTCGTTGATCTTAGGAATCTATAGTTTGTGACACATTAACCGGCCTGCTCCCCGCAACCTCCGCCTTTAGGGGCAGGGAGCTTCACTGACCAGAGAATATACTAATGAGTGCGTTATTATTTATACATCCGTTGCCATTTACCTATGGATTTATCTGCAAAGCCGGGCAGGGTTTTTAATCGGCAGCCGGGTCACTGTTTGAAGGTCTTAGCGGGCGTTTAGCCGGAACCTTCCGAGGCCTTGTTTTCAAGCATCTTAAGACGAATGACCCGGTTATTATATTTACAGACCGGCCGAGTTCCGGTTTTACACCCGCTTTGACCTGAGTTTGAGCCGCCGACCGATTCAATATCCTGCTCGGCGTTCGCGTCTAAATATATATGGCCTCATTAGTATCTGCTGGCCTCCGGCGAGGAACTCATTTGCTTATGCGCACTTTTGCTATGACAAAAACCGGATTTGTCCGAAAAAAGAATGAAGATCGCTACCTGATTAAGAAGATGGATGACGATTCGGTTTTCCTGGCAGTGGCGGATGGCATGGGCGGGGCAGTGGCCGGTGAGGTAGCAGCCGAAATAGCTATAGATCGCCTTGGGGAGATCAGATCCGACGCAGTGGATTTTGCCGGTCAACTCAATTTACTTATGGAACAAGCAGACCGTGACATACTTCTGGAAGTTAGAAAAAACCTGGATCTGGAAGGAATGGGGACAACCCTTACAGGGGTACTGTTGAACAATGGTGCTGGCTATTGGATACATGTCGGGGATAGCAGGCTGTACCATATACGCGGAAACCAGTTGATATGGCAGACAAAGGATCAAAGCCTTGTTCAATCTCTGTTGGATGAAGGAACGATAACAGAGAAGGAAGCAGTCATTCATCCGGCACGGAATTTAATCGATCAGTGTGTCGGATGTGGCGATTGCGAGCCGGAAGAAGGTCGTTTGAACATACTGAGCGGGGATCTGATAATGCTTTCAACCGACGGTCTGCATGATGCCGTCGATGAAGCAACCATCGTTGAACTTCTCTCCTTGGATGCCGATATTGAAATCAAAGCCAATGAACTGGTCAACAGAGCACTGGATGCGGACGGCAAAGACAATATCACCGTGGTACTTGCACAGCTTTAGTCTGAGCATTGTCCAGGAACTCGCCTCTTTTCCTTTCCTGATTTAACATTTCACTCGAATCCTTGAATCTATAGATAACTGTCTGATTTGACTTTTAGAGAGCAATATGGTCTTTTTACGAGCTCATCAATATTCGGGCTAAACAAAAAAGGGCGGTTCAATGTCACAAACCACCCCTTTTACCCCGGGAATTTTTCTTACAATTTCATTTATTTCCCTTGTCAAATCGGACTGAATCGTCTCCTTAAGCTGTTTTCCCATCTGGGGAGTAGCATAACCGGTTCTGGTCAGTTTCTGGGCCGGTACCTTCACATGAACAAAGCCGTCGAGTGAGGTCACAGAGGCTTCACACAGGTTTTGAAGAGACGCACGAATATGACTTTGCAGTGCAAGATTTATGAATTTTTTTTTGTCCTCCAGAGTTGTTTTAAAGGATTTGCAGCGTGCTGCATTGCAAATAATCTTAGAGGCGTCTTCGATGGTCATCGTGCCGAGATAAACGATAATATCATAAAGTCGCGGGTCTTCGATATCTACCCTGTAAAGATAACGGGTCCATTCCGTCCGATGCCGGTCTTCTTCTCTGATGACCGCCAGGGCGTGGTTCTTTGACATTTTTTGTCTCTGCCGCAGCAGGGCCACCCTTTCGTCCATGTCGGCGATAATCCGTACCTTTAAGGCATTGGTGATTTCAGGAATGAGCAAATGGCCGGCATGCCCATGATACACATAATTGTCCCCCTTTATGTGTTCCAGCAAGGCGGCCCGAATATAAGCAATATATTTTTCTCTACCGCGGGTTAATCTTTCAAGAAAACCGGGCGCATCATGAAGCGTTTTAAGCAGTTTTTTTTCGGAAACTTGGAAAAATTGGGACGCCTCCAGCAGCACTTCGCGACTGACGCACTGATATCCAAGCGTTTCTGCTACTTTTTCAGCAATTTCCTTCCCATTGCTGAAACTTCCCCGAGAGATCGTAATTATTGCCATTTAAATTTTCTCCTCTAATGATTCATTCAATACTATTTAATAAAACATTATATTAAGAAAAAATGTTTCCGGATCCACGTCAATTTTACTGAATTCCATAGAAGAAATAGAGGACCGTCAGTTCCACCGTTAGAAAAATCAAGGTCATGATAATCCCGGCTTTGGTGTAATCCACGGTACGATAACCGCCGGGCCGCATCACAAGTGCATTCACCTGGTGCGTTGGTAAAACAAATGTGTTGGATGCCGACAATCCAACAACCAGAGCAGCCATGCGAGGGTCGCCGCCGGTCATGACCGCCATATTCATACAAAGCGGGACCAGCAAGACGGTCGCCCCCACGTTGGAAATCACAAGCGTAAAAAAGGAAGTCATGATTCCAACCGCTGCGAGATGCACAATGGGTGACGGCTGCCCTAGAAGCCCTAAAATATTTTCGGCGATAAATGCCGCCGTGCCGGTTTTTTCAAAAGCGATCCCCAGCGGAATAAGACCGGCCAGAAGAAAAACGGTCATCCAGTCCACGGCCTGATAAGCCTCATCAATGGAAAGCACACCGGTTACGATCATTCCCAGAGCTCCGGACATCAGTGCCACTGAAAGCTGAACTTTAAAAAACACAATTTGTGTTAAAGCGATTGCCAGCCATAGAACGGCAAACATCGCTTTCTGTGGGCGCATGATCTCCCCCTCCAAAGGTGTTGTGAAAGTCAACGCCTGTGGCTGAGGCCGGTTCCTCAATATATGAAACCGTTCCCACGGCCCGTGAAGCAGCAGGGTACTTCCCATCTGCAGCCGTATGTGGGTGAGTCCGTCGTGGTACAATCTGTTTTCCTTTAACAGCAAAACCGGATTGAGCCCGTAGAGCTCTTTAAAGTTGATTTCGCTCATGGTTTTACCGATGAGCTCAGAACGGGGAGAAACGATTGTCTCGGCCATCCCGGCGCTGGTTCTCGAAAGACTCTCTGCAAACACATCCAGGCCGGCTTTGATCTCCCAGCCATATTCTTCGGCCAGCTTCCGGATGTTTAACGCCCTTCCAACCACCGCGATATCATCGTCCGCCGAAATCATATCAGAACTTCGGGGGACAAAGATTTTGTCCTTCCTGCCTGATAGGTTAACCGCCACCACGGTTACCAGGAACTTGGTCCTCACGCCCAGTTCTTCCAGCGAGCGCGGGCCTTCAAAATCAGAGGGAATATGGAGTTCATAGGTGCTGTCAATGCCTCTGTATTCTTCAATCAGTGAGGCCGTGACCCCCTTGTCGGCTTCTCCGCTGGCGGACGGCAGTACATACTTGCCGAACAGTGCAAAATAGACAATGGCGCTTACCAGCAGACAGATTCCGATGGGTGTCTGGGTAAACAGTCCAAAAGGTTCCAGTTTCTTACCGCCCAGTATCATTAAATCATTCAGCAAAATAGTTGGACTGGCGCCCACCAGCGTGATGGTGCCGCCGATGATGGCACAGAACCCCATGGGCATCAGTATTCTGGAAACCGGTATTCCCAGCCGCTTGCTGATCCGCTGTGTGGCCGGCAAAAAAAGAGCGGCCGCCCCGATATTCTGCATCATGCTGGATATCAGCCCCACCGTTCCGGAT
>DRHF01000382.1 GCA_011049715.1 Desulfobacterales bacterium | reverse complement strand
CCTGTGGAGGGGTACCGAAGATTTTCTGGTCCGCCTGAGGCGGAAGAAGTTGTGATTTAAGCATTGAGCTTGACCACAGAAACCTTGAACCTGATGGGTGACTGGTGCGGATCAGCATGAGTATGCTGGCCAAGAACCGAAAAAATAGAAGTAGCGGATGCGAAACAGGAGACAAAAACAAGGCTGTGCTGGCGCGAAAGTAAGAGGACAAGTGAAAAAAGATGTATTTTTCCGAAGGGAGAGGTGTTTTTTCTCTTTGCCTGCCCGCCATCATTTTGGAGGGACACGCCCTTTAATGGGCGACCCTGTTGTCTTTGTGTTGGGAATTCCGGATAGACCCCGATATCACCCCAATCAATGCCCCCAAAGTATTTGCCCCCAGGTCCAGCAGATCCGAACTCCTTGAGGGCATCCAAGTCGATATTCTGATTATTTTTTGTGGCCGTCAGGACCTGACAGTGTCGTTAAGGCGTTTGAATCCTTGCACGAGATCGGTGATCAGGTCATCGGGATCTTCCAGGCCGATGCTGTAACGCAACACATAACCCGATTCCGTCCACCGGCTGGCTGTCCGAATTTTTTTGAGACTGGCGGGTAAAACAAGACTTTCGTAGCCTCCCCAGCTGGCGCCGATCTTAAAAAACCGATATCCGTCCACCATATGGGCAACGGCCTGCTCTGACTCTGTGTGAAGCACCACCCCGAACACACCCGATGCACCCTTAAAATCCCGCTTCCATATTTTGTAACCGGGATCCTCCGGCAGTGGGGGAAACAGAACCCGCTTGACTCCCGGGCACGCCTGCAGCCAACGGGCGATTTTCAACGTGGTGGTCTGGTGCTGCTTCAGGCGCGCCCCCATTGAGCGCAATCCTCTCAGCGCCAGATAACAATCGTCCGGTCCGGCGATTTCTCCAAAAACCATAGTCGTGTCTTTGACCCGCCGAAACAGCGTTTCAGTTCGGGCCGTAATAATTCCAATCACCAGGTCTGAGTGACCGGATATATATTTCGTGCCGGCCTGAATCGAAATGTCGACCCCTTTGTCGAACGGTTTAAACAAGAGCGGGGTGGCCCAAGTGTTGTCCAACAGCACCAGAATGTCTCTTTGGTGGGCGGCGGCCGCAAGGGCCGGTATGTCCTGTACCTCGAATGTCAGAGATCCGGGGGATTCGCAAAAAATGAGCCGTGTGTTGGGTTGAAACAATGCTGAAATGCTTTCACTTTCCAGAGGGTCGTAGTAGGTGGTGTTCACGCCAAAGCGTTTTAAAACCGTATCACAGAACCCCCGTGTAGGGCTGTAAACGGAATCAACCATCAATATGTGATCCCCCTGCCCGACGAAGGCCGTAATCGCAAAAGTGACAGCAGCCAGACCGGAAGACGTCACCACGGCTCCCTGCCCACCTTCCAGTTCCGCTACGGCATCTGCCAGGGCGTTGGTGGTCGGTGTCCCGTAAGCGCCATAACGAACAGCGCGATATTTCTGGTCTCCAACGGCGCGCTTTTTGAAAGATTCAAGACTCGGATAGAGTACGGTTGAGGCGTGATACACCGGAAGATTAACGATACCGTAGTGTCTTTGAGGATCCCTGCCGCTGTGTACCAACAATGAATCATCCTTCATATGCTACCTCGCTAAAAACCTTTGAAGAATACCCCCGATTGAGCGAAGAAGGCTCAACTGGGGGGTTATTATAGCATGTTTCACATGGCTTGATATCAAGATTTTTTTTCTGAATTAATTGACATCCACCTCTTGATTTACATCAATTTCTCCATCCTCTGCCCAATATTTATTTTCTTCAGCCACCGTCTTTGCGATCAGTTTTTGGCATGTTTTCGATGTGACCAGGGAAAAAACCAAAGGTAAATTATTGCGAAATTTTTGAAGCGTAAAATCACAATGTTTGGCCATATAATTTTTCATAACTCCCCAGCACATTTCAATAGGCTGATAAAGGGTCACCCATTAAAGGGCGTGTCCCTCCAAAATGATGGCGGGCAGGCAAAGAGAAAAAACACTTCTCCTATAAAAAAATATTTCTTTTTTTCTATTGGCGCGAATTGCCCCTCAGCACAACCTAGTTTTCTCCCCTTGATCCACATCCGTTACTTCTTTTTTTCGGTTCTTGGCCAGCATACTCATGCTGATCCGCACCAGTCACCCATCAGGTTCAAGGTTTCTGTGGTCAAGCTCAATGCTTAAATCACAACTTCTTCCGCCTCAGGCGGACCAGAAAATCTTCGGTACCCCTCCACAGG
>DRHF01000381.1 GCA_011049715.1 Desulfobacterales bacterium | reverse complement strand
TCACGAATTATCAATTGGAAGATCAGGCGCACTGGTTCAATCAGTCTCAAGTAGATCGTTTTAATGAAATTGCCACCAAAAAAACCGGGAATCCGAGCATTGCAAGAGAGGCTGGACGTTATACCAATTCCTCCAAAGCTTTGGGTCCATTAAAAGAGTACGCACTGGGGTTCATGACACCGGGTGCCGCTTTTTGGATGTTGGAAAGAATTGCACCTCATATGACCCGGGCCTCCAAGTACAAGACCAAAAAAGTCGGGTATCACACTGTCGAAGTCGTTTCGATACCAAACCCGGGTGTGGAAGAAAAGCCATATCAATGTCACAACCGCATGGGAATGTTGGAATCTCTTCCTCGGTTTTTTACAAAAAAGTTCGCAAAGATCGAGCATCCCACCTGCCTGCATGAAGGTAAAGATTTTTGTCGGTATATTATCTCATGGGAAGAAATCCCATCTTTTATGTTGCGACGGCTCCGTAATGTCCTTATCGTTTTGGGCTTGATCGCCAATGCAGCCCTTTATTTCCTAACGCCGCCTCTCTTTTGGGCAGGATTTGTTTTTTTCTTTTCAGCGGTGATGTTGGGTATCGTTTTTTATTCAGAGGATCGTGAAAAAAACGATTTAATTAAAAATATTGAAACCCAGCATGGCACCTCCAAGCTTTTATTGGACGAGATTAACATCCGGTACAATGATGCATTTCTGATCAAGGACATTGGTCAAACCATCTCCAAGCTTTTAGATGTAAACAAATTGCTCCATTCAATCATGGAGACATTGGATAAATATTTGGAATTTGATCGCGGCGGAATTTGGCTTGCCAACACAGATAGAACCCGTCTTGTTTTTCGCGCAGGTTACGGATTTGATTCAAAAATGATTGATTTTCTAAACAATTCCGACTTTCATTTGGATAACCCCCACTCAAAGGGCATGGCCGTTCAATCTTTCAAACAACAAAAACCCTTTTTAGTCAACGATATCGATCAAATAGAAAAAGACCTTTCGAAAAACAGCTTGGAATTACTTAAACAAACCGGCACGCAATCTTTTATTTGTGTTCCCATAGTTTATGAAAGCGAGGCCCAGGGCATTCTACTGGTGGATAACCTACAATCAAAAAGATCGCTGGGGCAAAGCGATATGTCTTTTCTTATGGGAATTGCACCACAGGTGGCCACCAGTATCCATAACGCCCTGTCCTATCAAAGACTGCAAGAAAGTCAAAAGACCGAAAAGAGTCTTAGAAAGCTATTTGAAAAATATGTCCCGGCCCCTGTTATCAAACGATATGTGGATTCGGAAGAAATAGACCTTTTTCATGGTGTTGGATCCTCGATCACGATCTTCTTTCTGGATATCCGGGGTTTTACATCGCACACTGAGATGATGGATCCCAAAGAGGTGGTTTCCTTTTTGAACATCTATTTCGAAAAATGTTCCCAGGTCATCAGCGAAGAAAAAGGTCATATAAACAAATACACCGGCGATGGGTTTTTAGCGATATTCGGGGCGCCCGAACCATTGGCGCAAAATACCGTTTGGGCGTTCAATGCTGCACGCCGAATCCTGGATCTGTCCAAGCGTTTTATTCTAGGTGGGAAGCAGATGAAAATAGGAATCGGTCTTCACACGGGCAGAGCGATTCTGGGAAATATCGGGTCAAAAACCAAGATTGAATACACCGCCATCGGGGATACGATCAATACAGCCGCCCGTCTTGAAGAGTTCACCAAGCGTTTTGATGGGTTTCCGATTGTCATGAGTGAGGATGCATGGAAATCGCTAATTCCGCATCCACTTCATTCGTCTATCACAAGTCTCGGCAATCAGAAAATTAGAGGAAAGAAGGAAAAGCTGGAAATTTTTGGGTTTAATTTATCCGGAACCTTTACAATTGCACCGAATCAAATCGACAACGGTTTCATGCCTTTACAAAGAATTAAAGGGGTGTAGGTGAACCGTCTTGGGTCTAAAAAAAACTTTTTAAAGTCAGAAAAGAAAGCCTCGCGGCCGCCGGGATAATTTTTAAACAACATTTCGATTTGAAAAGATACAACTTCTACTTTTTTGTACCAGTTGAAAATGTCCTCGTCTTTTATCTCTCCATAAAGAAGATGATGTGCCATCAATTTCAGTTCGATTTTGCGAAAACCCAAATCATACAGATATGCGTACAATTTTCTGCCTGAGTAAGGGTCGAAATTATACTCCTGTTCCAATTTTTCCATAAATCGATTGAGAAGGTGTTCAATCTGAAGGGGAAGCTGGTAGTGATTCAGACAGTTGTGGTCAAGATCCAACAAACAGAGGTAGCCATTGGGTTTTAGATATGTGGTGAGATTTTTAACAATATCCGGACTTTCCTGGCGAAAGTATTCCAGAAAAAAACGGACCCAGATCAGATCAAACCGGCCCACACCATCGAGGGGATGCCTTAGATCATAGACCCGAAAGTCGATACTGGAATCATGGTCATATTGTCGTTTGGCATAAGCGATTCTCTCCTCGGAAGAATCGACACCCAGGACCTCCCCTCCCGGTTGGACCAGTTCATGAAGAATTGAGCTTGCTTTTCCGGATCCGCACCCCACGTCTAACACTCGCATTCCAGGTTTTATTCCGCACCAAAAGGCCTGTTTTCGAACAGATTCAGGATCTGTTTTAATTTCAAGACGGAGAATCTCATCTGGATTTTCCATCAAATAAGAGTTATCTCGGGTCATATGCTATCCCATCGGTTGATTAAACCCATCATCAAGACAAAACGAGCCAGAATAATAGGAAAAAGGTTCTTTTGTCAATATCATTTGAAAATTCATTGGATGAAGATATAAAAAACCTTTGCCCGTAAAACAGGTGAAAACTTGAGTCGTGAGTAGTGAAGATTTTGAAGGTTTGATAGGAGGAAGACGATCGGGAAGAGTTGTCGACGAGATGGTTTCGGGGGAGGAGGGGAGGGCATCAGGAAAGAAATGCATCAACGCAAGGAATTGATGTCCAAAGCGCTATGGATCTGGAACTGTGTTTATAGGGCCTTGGAAAAGAGTCCCGGTCAATTTTTATCTTTATTTATTTCTTCGATAACTTTTTGTGCGATCTGTGCTGGAACTTCATCGTAACGTGAAAATTCCATGGTGAACATGCCTCGTCCACCGGTCATTGAATTGAGGTCCGGTGCATAGGCGAGAAATTCAGCCATCGGGACATTGGCTCTGATAACCTGGTTTTTGCCTTTGCTATCCATCCCTAAAACTCTTCCACGTCTGCTGTTCAGATCGCCCATGATATCACCCATGAACTCATCCGGGGCGGTGATTCTAACATCCATAATCGGTTCCAGGAGGACAGACTGGGCCTCTTCAGCCGCTTTTCTATAAGCAAGAGAGCCTGCGATCTTAAACGCCATTTCCGAGGAATCAACCGCATGAAACGAACCATCATCCAAGGTAACCCTGAAATCGATGCAAGGAAATCCGGCGAGTATGCCTTTTTGGCTGGCTTCAATAACTCCCTTTTCAACCGCAGGAATATATGTTTTGGGTATCGCCCCCCCTACAATTGCATCGACAAACTCAAATCCTTTCCCTCTGGGGAGCGGTTCCAACTGGATCCAACAAACACCATACTGGCCATGGCCACCAGTCTGTTTCTTGTGTTTCCCCTGAACCCTGACCTTCTTCTTGATGGTCTCTTTATAGGGAACTTTCGGTGGATTCAAATTTACTTCAACATTGAATTTTCTTTTCAGCTTTTCAGCAGCGGCCGCGATGTGGACCTGGCCCATTCCGGATAGGAGAATTTCCTTAGTTTCCGCGTTCCTTGTGAGCCTCAAGGCGATGTCCTCCTCCAAAATCTTTGAAAGCGATGCAAAAATCTTATCCTCATCACCGGTTGACTTGGGTTGAATAGCAAATGAAATAAGAGGGGGGAGCGGTTCGGTGTAATTGAACTTGATTTTACTCTCTTCAGAACAGAGGGTATCTCCGGTTGTTGTATCTTTCAGCTTGGCCACGGCAACAATTGAACCGGGGCCGGCTTCTGATATTGCTTTCTGCTCCTTTCCGGCAACTATCAGGAGTTGAGAAAATCGTTCCTTGGATCCTTTGTTGACATTATAAAAGTTTCCATCTCCCCTCAAGTTCCCGGACACAATTTTGAAAATCGAAAGCCGTCCCGAATACGGATCTGTCACGGTTTTGAAAACAAGAGCCGCAAATGGGGCATCCGGATCTGAAGCGCACTCAATTTCCTCTCCACTGTCAGGGTCAACCGCCTTCCATGGACTGCGATCAACGGGTGAGGGCAACGTTTCGTTGATAAAATTCATCAACAGATCAACACCGATACTGTTTATTGCAGACCCGCACAAAACAGGGACGAAGCTCCGCGACAAGGTACCTTTTCTCAAGGCTGCACGGAGATCTTCTTCAGATATAGATTCTCCTTCGAGGTATCGTTCCAGGAGTTCATCATCTGTTTCAGCTATATTTTCGATCAGGGTTTCCCTTTCTTTTTCGACCGATTCTTTCATATCAGCAGGAATATCAGTTTCTTTCCTCTCGCCTTCTGCATTGTAAATATAAGCGGTGTTACTGATCAGATCGACAATGCCTTTAAAATCCTCTTCTAATCCAATCGGGAGCTGAAGAGCTATCGGCTTTGTTTCAAAACATTTGTTTGCTTCTTTAAATGCTCGGAAAAAATCCGCCCGTTCTCTGTCAAGCTTGTTGATGAATATCGCGCAAGGCATCTTCAGGTCTTCGGCAAAATCCCATGCCTGTTCTGTCTGAACTTTTACACCATCCACAACATCAATAACCACCACCGCGCTGTCTGCGCCCTGCATACAGCTTTTTGTGTCCGCAAAGAAATTTTGGTCTCCCGGGGTATCTATGATGTTTGTCACATATTTATTCCAGACATATTGATGTAATCCGGTACTAATACTGGATTGTCGTTTTATTTCTTCAGGTTCAAAATCCATCACGGTATTGCCATCTTCGACATGGCCCCGCCGGTTAATAACTCCCGCCTGAAGCAATATCGCCTCTGCCAATGAAGTTTTTCCAGCCCCACCATGGGCAATCAGCACGACATTTCTCAATTGATCAATCATGTTGTATATCTAAGCTCCTCTCTGATCCGATTTTTAAAATTTAATGAACTTAAAAAGAGTTTTATCTATCTGTAAAAATCAAAAAAATCAAGTTGGATGGGAAATTATTTGGGTTTATAGTTTAGACGCCTCAAATATATAAAAAACTCCTTGTTCCCTTTGGGGCCAAGGAGGACCGAAGGGGTTATCGATTTATATATAAGACCTTCTTTTGTAAAAAAAGTCGACAGGTCATCTATCACTTTGCGGTGTAAAATCGGACTTTTGACCACCCCACCTTTTCCAACATTTCCCTTGCCCACTTCAAACTGGGGTTTGATCAGAGCGAGAATAGCCCCATCGGCTCCCGTAAATTGTATAACTTCCGGCACCACTATCTTAAGCGAAATAAATGAAACATCGATGGTTATCAAGTCCACAGGCCGGGAAATGGTTTCAATTGGCATATGTCGAATATTCGTCCTTTCGATCACGTGAACACGGGGGTCTTGCCTGAGTTTCCATGCCAGTTGACCATATCCAACATCTACGGCAAAAATACGGGCTGCGCCGTGCTGTAAAAGGCAGTCTGTAAAGCCACCGGTCGATGCACCCACATCGAGACAGTCAAAACCCGAAACGTCAATTTTAAACGCTTTCAAAGCTTTTTCAAGTTTTAACCCACCCCTGCTGACGTACCGATTCTGTCCGCCTTTTACGAGTATTTTTTTATCAATTGAAATAAGGGTGCCGGGTTTATCCACCGGATAGTTATTGACCAAAACCTTTCCCGCCATGATTAAAGTTTTGGCGCTCGGCCTGCTTTGTGCGAGCCCTTTTTCCACAATCATCTGATCGAGCCTTATTTTCGTCACCGGCATGATGATTATTAATTACTCAAGTTTCATATCCCCATTGGGGCACGGTGCCGCATCAGAGATGCGAAACTTGTGCAAATATTACCTTTTTTTCATTCGTCCGCTAACCAGACTTGCCAAAAGATCATGATGCGGAATGGATTTGTTGTCGCAGGTCGCCATCAAATGCTTGCCAGCATTGACTATGGCAGCTGAGTCTATCCCATATTTGGATCTGAGAAAATTTTGTGATCCGTGCTCGATAAACCTATCCGGAACCCCTATCCGCTCGAGACAATAGGATGTTATACCGGCATCATTGAGGCATTCCAGAATAGCGGATCCAAATCCACCCTGGCGGACATTCTCTTCGATGGTGATAATACGAGGTATCTTTCCGACAAGTGCGTTAATTAGATTCACATCCAGCGGTTTGACAAATCGACAGTTTACCACAGTTGCTGAGATACCAAGCACCATCAGTTCGGAATGGGCTTCAAGGGCATCGCAAACCGTTCGACCGATTGCAAGGATGAGAAGATCCTCTCCTCTTTCCAATATCTCAGCCTCACCGATGGAGATAGGTGTGATATTGCTTTCAATCCTAACCCCTGTTCCTGGCCCTCTAGGGTAACGGATTGCAACGGGGCCGTCATGTTCAATGGCAGTTTTGAGCATTCTGGACAGTTCGTTTTCATCTTTAGGCGACATGACGACCATGTTTGGAAGACTTCTCAGATATGAAAGATCGAACAATCCGTGGTGGGTAGGACCGTCTTCTCCCACGATCCCTCCTCTGTCAATGGCGAACACCACCGGGAGGGCTTCGATACAAATGTCATGGACCAGCTGATCGTAAGCACGCTGTAGAAAGGTAGAATAGATGGCCACAACCGGTCGAAACCCTTCAGTGGCCAGCCCGGCCGCAAAGGTAACGCCGTGCTGCTCAGCAATGCCAACATCAAAAAAACGATCCGGATAGATTTCAGCGAACTTCACAAGTCCGGTGCCTTCAGGCATCGCCGCGGTAACCGCAATGAGTTTTTCATTATTTTTTGCCAGTTTGACCATGGTGTCGCCAAAAACTTCAGTAAACGTCGGGATGCTGCCCTTTGAGTCAACGCAGGCGCCGGTTTCGACTTCAAAACATCCAACCCCGTGAAAATAGACAGGATTCTTTTCTGCAGGCAAATACCCTTTCCCTTTCTTTGTCGTGACATGGAGAAGGGTGGGTTCATTTAGATGTTTTATGTTGTTTAAGATATCGATGAGATGGTTCAAGTTATGGCCGTTGATCGGCCCAAAATATTCAAAATTAAATGCTTCAAACAACATGCCGGGAGTAATAAATGCCTTTAAAGATTCTTCCGAACGTTTGGCGAACTGATAGATATCATCACCGATTTTCGGGAGTGATTTGAGAAAATCTCCGAACTCTTTTCTCATCTCCTGGAGTTTTTTTCTGGAAAGAGTGCGGCTCAAAAAAGAGGAGAGGGCACCCACATTTCGTGAAATCGACATGTCGTTGTCGTTTAAAATAACAGTAAGTTTCTTATTTTTATGAATATCTCCGGTCTGATTCATACCCTCAAAAGCAATGCCGGCCGTCATGGATCCATCTCCGATGATTGCGACAACCCGATGGTTTTCATTTTTCAATTCTTGGGCACAGGCTATGCCCAACCCTGCTGAAATCGACGTACTGCTATGACCGGTTGAAAAGGCATCATAGGGGCTTTCGCTCATCCGGGTAAAGCCGGAGATCCCACTGTATTGTCGAAGGGTATGGAATTGATCCCTGCGACCGGTGAGGAGTTTATGGGCATACGATTGATGACCTACATCCCAGATAATTTTATCATTTGGGGCATCGAAAACATAATGTATGGCAATCGCCAGCTCAACTGTACCCAAGCTGGAGGCCAGGTGCCCTCCATTCTTGGACACCACATCAACAATTTTTTTTCGTATTTCAGCTGCCAGGACCGGAAGTTGGGACCTGGAAAGCGTTTTTAGATCTTTTGGAGAATTGATTTTATCTAGGAAACTCACGCTTATATAAACTCCTATTTAGTGCCCATCCACGACGTTAATAAAATAAATAATAGAGGTGTCCAATTCAGAAATGAGCAATTTTTATCCTGATCAAGGCCGCACAAGGGTTTGTGGTGAGGCGTACGTGCTGTACGCCGCAACCAAAAACCCGCGGCCTCCGGCTCGTAGAGCCTACGCCTCGCCTATGAGAAAGTATGTCAAGAGAAAAAACCTCTCCATTAGAAAAAAATCCCTTTTTTTCTTGCTTACGGTCTCCGACCTTCGGCCTATCCAATGCATTGTTTTGAAACCCTATCCTTTGAATTTTAACGGGTCTTGCTTTAT
>DRHF01000380.1 GCA_011049715.1 Desulfobacterales bacterium | reverse complement strand
TGAATCTGATCGGCCAAGGCATCATCACATCCAGCTTCAACGAATTTTTCTTGAAATCATCGCGACTGATAATGGTGCCAAAGTTTGAATTATGAATTAAAGCTTGGCAATTAAACTCCCCTGGAATTTAAGCGGATAAATGGTGAAAGTGGTCTGCAATTTTAAACCTTTCGATCGAATCCTCTCCGCCCCCAGGCTGACTGCAGCATTCTTCAATAGCTTAAAAAATTAAAGGACTGATACACGAGATGCACGTTTATCATGGGAAAATAATCTCTTTGGATAAAGACAACACTGTCTATAATTATCTTGTTGAAGACCTAGGGCGAATCATCTATCTGGGGGATTCTCTGCCTTTGGAGTACACAAAAGATGATTGCATAGTGGAATTGGGAAATCGCGCTTTACTGCCATCTTTTGGAGACGGGCACATGCATTTTTCAAATTGGGCCCTGATTGCCGTCTCTTATTTTGATGTAAGAGCAGCGGAAAATATCAAGGAACTCCAGGAAATTATACAGAGATATATGGCTGAAAATAAAAAAAAGAAAGCGATTATCGCCTTTGGCGCGTCCAGGCATCGTATTAGAGAAAAACGGTTGATTTTGAGGCAGGAACTGGATGAGGTGTGTTCGGATATACCTCTGATTATTATCTGTTATGATGGACACTCAGCGGTTTTCAATACCAAAATGCTGGAAAAATTTCCCGACAAGGTCAAAAATTTACGGGGTTTTAAAGCGGATAAAGGCCACCTGTTTTATGAAGCCTATTTTGCAGGGACGGATTATGCAACATCATTGGTTTCCCCGCTTGATCTCGTAAAAAGCATCGTAAAAAGCTTTGATCTGCTGGCAGAAAAAGGGATTGGACTCATTCATGCAACTGAGGGGATTGGATTTCCAAAAGACCTCGACATTACTTTTGTGAGCCTGATTGCAAAAGCTCGATCAAAGAAAAGTCAATTTCAGACACGACTGTTCTTTCAAACCATGGAAGTGGCGAAAGTACTCAAACGAAACCTACCTCGGATTGGCGGATGTTTTGCCACCGCTCTTGACGGGTGCTTTGGCGCCTGTGATGCCGCACTACATGAACCCTACAGCAATGATCCGGATAATAAAGGGATTCTTTTTCAACGTGAAGAAGATGTAATCGAATTTGCCAAAAAAGCGAATCGAGCGGGGCTGCAGATTGAAATGCATGCCATCGGGGATGAGGCTGTTACCCGTGCTGTAAAGGCAATTGAAGCGGCACTGCTGGACTATCCCCGGGATGACCACCGGCATACGATTATTCATGCCTGTTTGATTACTCCCGATGATTTGAAAAAAATTGCCAAATTAGGAATCGGCATCACCCTTCAACCCGGATTTTTGATCAGTCCCCTGGAACCCGCGGCATACCTGAATGAAATTCTGGGTTCCCGGGTCAACGGAAGCTCCCCCTTGAAATCCATTTTGAATGCCGGAATACACCTCAGTGGTGGGTCAGATGCACCTGTGACGCATCCTGATCCGATTGAAGGGATCTATGGGGCGTGCAATCATCCATATGATCCGGATCAATCCATTTCCATTATCGATGCGTTAAAAATGTATACATACGAGGTGGCATGGACGACTTTTGATGAAAAGGAACGCGGGAGCCTGGAAAAAGGAAAAATTGCGGATATGGTGATTTTGAACCAGGATCCCTTAACCCTTGACCCCGTAGATCTTCGTTCATTAAAGGTGGAAAAGTTATTTTTATCCGGAAAAGAATATAAACCCGGCATGAATCTCCTGGGAATGCTCTGGAATAGTTTTACAGGTAGACAGGAAAAAATTTAATATGGAGGAAGCCGGGACTGATATTGTCGGGTTCCGAGCTTGTTGTCTCCAACCCTTTTAACAACAAAATTTGATCAAGGAGAAACCCAATGGCCCATAAAATTCTGGAGCTAAAAAGCGTCCATCCCACCATTGGCTATTCCCATGCAGCTAAAGCGGGCAATACTCTTTATATTGCCGGACAAATAGCAAACGACATTGATGGGAAGTTGGTCGGCCCAGGCGATATCGAAAGGCAGGCCCGCCAGGTTTTTACAAACTTGAAAAACATTCTGGAGGAAGCCGGCGGCAATTTGTCCGATATTGTAAAAATGACGACCTTTCTGACGCATTACGACTTCATTAAAGGCTATCGAAAGGTTCGAAGTGAGTGGCTTACCGAACCTTTCCCACCCAATACCCTGCTGATAATTGAGAGTTTGGCTCTGCCGGAATTTATGATAGAAGTTGAGGCCACTGCGGTGATTGATTAGAATGCAGCCGGGCCAGCCTTCGATTAAATTTTCCTAAAAAATTTAATAGGTTAAATCTTAAATATTAAAGGGTTCATTGAATTTTAAAAACGTGGCCATGTTTCGATCAATTGGGCTGTGATTTGAAAATGATGAATAAAGAAGAAATGCTCAGAAATGCCGGGGATCCCAAGTATATTTCAGGAATTTATAATTATTGTGATCGATGGTGCGAACGCTGCCAGTTTACATCGAAATGCCTTAACCATTCCATCGTTGAAGAAGAGTTCGGGGATCTTGAAAAAAGCGATGAAATGAACGAGGCTTTTTGGTGGCGATTTTCAGAGATGCTTCAAAATACACTCGCCTTGATTAATGACCTGGCAAGAGAACATGGCATTGACATCGATTCAGCCGATTTGAAAGACATTGAAAAAAATGAAAGCAATAGAGGCGAAAATGCCCCGGCGCACCTCTTTTTCCATTTAGCGAAAAGTTACGAAAAATCGGTGGACAGGTGGTTTGCAGAGAACACGAATTTGTTCGATGAATATGAACATGAATTGAACCGGCTACGTCTGATTTCCGCTAACGGAGAGCAGGAGAAAGACGTGATCCACATCAGGGATGCCTTGGAGGTCATTCGATGGTATCAATACCAAATCAACATAAAGTTAAAAAGAGCCGTTCAAGGCACATCGGAAGCGGTCATTTCCGATTCGAACGATCTTCCAAAAGACTCAGATGGATCAGCAAAAGTCGCCCTGATCGGCATCGATCGCTCACTGTCTGCATGGGGGGTTTTGTTGAACCGATTCGCAAGGGATCAGCATCAGATCCACCGTCTTATGAAAATGCTCGAGAACATCCGAAAAAGAATTGAAGCGCACTTTCCCCGGGCAAGGCGTTTTGTGAGGCCTGGATTCGATACGAAGAGCGTTACATGACGCTGTGGGGAATGCATTTCATTCCACTATCTCCGAAAATACTCAATGTCGCTCATAAAAGACTTTTTACGAGATGGGCAGCCTTGAATCAAAAAAATGGACAAATCGGCGGTGTGCTGAAATTGTTGATCAGCAGGGAACTAGGATGGGTGCCTGAAAAAGGGTTCATTAACGGATCTGGTACGCTGGTCTTTGGATGTGGCTTTTCCTGCAATGCGGACATCTCCCCGGAGAAGTGAAACGTCTTCTGTCTTTAAAGACATATTCGCAGTTCAGGCACCTCGCAGGTTGAATAACAAGCCTTTTGCCTTTGGACTTAACAGAAGATGAGACATGGGGAAGATGGCCGTAAACCTCCTTTTCCGGGATTCCCAGAATCTGAGACAGCTCGATGGCGGTCATCTCTGCCCTGTTCAAATGTGTCATCATTTGGTGACGAATTGTCTGCATTTAAGGATGTGACCCAGTTTTAATTATGTCAACCAAAGAAAAGCTCCGGGTGCTGTTTTTTCAGACTGGGCATAGACTGACGGCCGGTTGCGTGTGCATATTTAAAAAAAAATCGATTCGATCTTCGGTGGAATTTAATGAGATCTCACAACTGAAGCAAGGATAAACCCGTTTCCTGCTGCCCCCTTTTCAAGGCATTTGACATTTGAGGCTGCAGGGTTCTTCAAAAAGTCAAGCACATGTTAAGTGGGAATGCAAGCATCATGTTGTCATTTTGCCGAAATACTGGAACAGGTATCCCAGGACAAATTCAGCCTATGATAGGAGAGATACTTTCGGATTTCCCTCTCACTTCAATCTATCTGCAAGGAATTGCTGAAAACGCTTCCAGGATTTTTTCGTAATATCAGTTGCTTTTGGAATGCTAATTCTTAAGAGATTTTGTGCCGTTGTCAAAGCGCTCATCATCAATTTTTTCCAGAAAAATTTCTTTTTACCCTATGCCTGATGCGACTTTCCTTAAAATATCAGGTGCGAAACTTGAGTTGCAAATTGAGGGATGCCGGGAACTTCACTGCGCATCGATTAGGCATGGGGAATGCACTTGTTTTTTCGATTCAAACCTAAGGGAGTTAGGGACGGGGAGGGGTCTGAACCCGGCCGCCTGGGTGGGAATATTTTGATGAATCGATGTCCTGGAGTCTCACGCGGAATTCATACTCGGATACGCTGCTCTTCCAGTGACCGGTAATCTCCGCCGCGTACACCAGCCCGATAAACAACCCCACAATGACCATACCTAGCTTTAGAGGAGACCAAATCTGCCTGTTGAACCATTTCGTTTTTAACTCCAGGGTATTTTCAACCGGGCAGACCGATACGCAGTCCATGCATCCATTGCATTCAGAACTTCGAATGTGCTCTTTTCTATTCACAGGCAGATGGTACGGGCAGACCTCGGCGCAGCTTTTGCACTGAATGCAGGTTTTTGAGTTGCGAAGAATTCGTGTGGGGCTGATGAATGAGAACAATCCCATGAGCGCCCCGTAGGGGCACAGGTATCTGCACCAACTATTTCGAACCATCAAGGAAGAAGTAAGCAATACAAAAAGAACGATGGCAGAAGTAGTAGACATGCGGGTAAAGAAGAAGAGCATCTTCACATCGGATATCTTGTAGTAAGGGCTGTGGAGAAAGTCTAGGATGGCGGACCGGCCCATGGAGAGAATGGACCATATAAAAAATCCGAGAATCAGGTATTTCATGCTGCGTAAAGGAAAATCGAGCCATTTGGGAACCTGATAATTTTTTCTGAATAATTTTTTTCCCAACTTCCATAACCATTCCGATAGGGTGCCTACCGGACAAAACCATCCGCAAAACGACTTTCTCAAAAAGAGGGAAATGAGCCCTGCAAACCCCAGGATCACCATAGCTGCGGGGTGTACGTCATCCCATACTCCGGTTGTGAGGAACAACTTCCAACCCAAAAGCGCACCAATCGGCAAAAATCCTTCGACTCCCGGCGGTCTTGACACTTCGATCGCACCGGCCGAAGAGGCCTGGAGGACATAAATAAAAAACTGTATGCCAATTCCCAGGGTTAGAAGAAATATACCCAGTTGAACGCTGTTTCGGAACCTCCATGAATTGGAGTTGACCTTTTCCGGTTGCCCATAGGTAAAAGGAGTGTTTCTATTCTCCTCTTTTGGTTCCTGCGATAGTCCAACCATATGATTTTCTGTTGTTATTTTTGATTCCATGTTTTATCTGATTTTTTCTCGTTTGATGTTTCAACCTTTAATCAAGCTGGAGGAAAATTGCCTTGACTTAAGTCAAACTGTCGTAATTTTTGTAAATTAGAGTGCCACTGAAGGGTTGAGAGAACACGACCTTTGCTCACCGATAAAGATACGGATACACAACTTGTAAACCGGTTCTCACGGTGATACGCTGATGGGTAAGATTTTCCGAAACAGGTTATTTATCGTGCCAGGGGAAAAATATATGGATATGGGGTTATACTTCAAAAGGGGTATTACCCCTGGTGGGGAAAACAAAATGAAAAAAATAAATCAATATCGGCCAAAAAGTTTTTTGATCTTAGGTTTTCTTTTCCTTATTTCTTCCTGTAGTTCGATTCCTCGATTCCAATTAACCTATCGTCTTCCGGCTGAACAAATAACATTGGCCGGCAATAAGGTCTATGTCACCCTGGAGGACATGAGGGAGGACAAGCGAATCTTTGGAGAGGGTGCGCACCGGAAATTTAAAAACATACCGGAATCTATCTCCTTTTACATCGCCCTGGGGTCGGCGCCTGGAACCGGGAAGGGGATATATCAGCCCCCCGACCTCCTCAAGAAAGCACTGGAAAGTCGATTGAAACATGAAGGCATTGAAGTGGTACCAGAGGGAGCTGCGCCGATCAGGATGTCTGTTTTGTTAAAAACATTTTTTATGGATCGCAAGGACTGGATATGGAAAGTAACCATTTCATACGAGGCCCGACTGGCGATCGAAGGGAAGGTACGCGCCAGCGAGTTCGTGAGTGCCGAAGCAGAACGATTCGAACTTGTAGGAAAGGAACAAGCAGAAGCCATGCTCGGAGAGCTCCTGACGGATGTGGTAAACCGGCTGAACCTAAACAGGCTTTTCCAGGAATCGAAGCTATGATGCAGGGCCCGGGACACCCTCGAATAACCAACTCAAGTTTTGTGACCTTGTCGAGGCCCCTGCAAACACGCCTCCCAATTCTCCAATACCGATAATGACGACCGGCTGTTGCATGGCAGACTTTCCATGATTAATAGGGAAAATGGCGGTTCATCTTCTCTTCCCAAAATTCCTTTTCTTTTTCACGCCAATCGGTACCGTGAAATCTTGTGTCGTAGTAACTGCCCAGCCGATCGAACATCTTTTGCCAGGGGCTCTTACCTTTTTCAATAGACGCCAAAACATCAGCAACAAAATCCTTGATATTTGTCAATTCATCCTTAGGCGCGTAATAGGCTGCACCTTCCTCGGCAGAACGCTTCAAGCTTTCACTGGAAAGGGCATGGGCCGTCAGCATGAGGGCAGGCGTTTTACGGCTGTTGGCAATCTTCAACAACTCATATCCGTTAACACCCATAATATCGAGTATAACGATGTGATAATCATTTTCCTCTATCATTTTTTTTGCTTCCTCAAAAGATGAAGCCGTATCTATTTTACAGATATCCAGCAAATCGACTAGTGTTTCCAGAATATCTTTTTCATCATCAACGACCAGAACCCGCTTTCCTTTAATGACTTTGTCAGTTTCCATAAATTTTCCCTCCATTTCATCTTTCCTGTTTATTCAATTGACCCAAATGACTTGTTAATAGTGATCGAACGATCGGATTAGAAACGGTGTTAAAATCATAATTTTCGTTTTTGGTTTCCCCATTATCTTTTTGCGCTTTTATTCTCTCTAAAAGTTAATTATAATTATCTAACCAATGATGTCAAAACCTTATGTAACTCGGGAACACGAATATTTGTTGCCAGGCGGTTCAAATTGTATTAGAAGCTGTTTTAAAGTTAAGGTTTATCTCTTTTGTTCCCCAAATTTCTTGCGAGGTTAATTCATGAAAAAATTTGTTTCAGTTCTGCTAACTATGGGTGCGGTTATATCTGCGAGTGCAGAGGTTGTTGAAGCCGAAAACCCTAGGGTTGTACTCGATACATCAGAAGGTAAAATCGTTCTCGAGCTTTATATGGAAAAAGCGCCTGACACGGTACAAAATTTTCTGGGTTATATTGATGCTAAATTTTATGACGGGACCATTTTTCATCGGGTGATTCCTAATTTCATGATTCAAGGGGGTGGCTTTACTTCTGATATGAAGAAAAAATCGTCCCGCGCGCCTATCAAAAACGAAGCCGACAGCGGCTTGAACAATGACCGCTACACTATCGCAATGGCCCGCACCGGTGACCCCCACAGCGCAACCGCTCAATTTTTTATCAATACCGCCAAAAATGACTTTTTAAATTTTAAAAATAAAACAGAGCAGGGCTGGGGATATGCTGTTTTCGGCAAAGTCGTCGAAGGGATGGATACGGTGGATGTCATTTCTGCTGTTAAGACGACCACCCGCGGTCCGTATGGGGATGTCCCCGTCAAACCGGTTGTCATTAAGAGTGCCGGGCGAGTTAAGTAAAACCCCTATTTTGCGCCTCAGCCCAATTCAGATGATGCCACGTTGCGCAATTAACATCCCTTGCGAACACTTTTCCCCCTATGATTCTTCATGGACATCGGTGAGCTGCATCTTGCGGTTCTCCATGAGGCGTTCGTTTATATAGTTCATGTCTCCCCCAATCTCTCGCATCAGATACTGCATCTGCTCTGCAGTGATGATGTTTTCCTCTGTGAAGAGGTAAATGAGAGCCTTCTCGGATATACAGCTCACCCTGAGAGCGTCCATCATCGTCGGCTTTGGATTTTCGGTCCTGATAAACCTGTCAACGAAGTGTGTGTAGAGCCTGGACTGTTCGATATCATGCTTCACCAGGTTCAACTCCTTGAGCAAGGGTTTGACATTTCCCCCGTAGGCCAACTCTCCAAGTGGTTTTAGTATCATGAAGGTGTACTCTTTTCCAGGGAGGAAATGGTGATGGTCGCAGCGTGTGGAATAGTTTGGGATCTTCGGATCATTCGTACGCTTGTCTCCCCCCACTATGATGAGGGGATCGAAATAGAGTGCGGGGCATTCTTTTCCGTCCACTGAGTAGAAACGATAGGTGTAATAGGAATCACGGATGCAATCGGGGTGCTCGCAGTAGGCGGTAAGGGGAAACACATCTGTCGATTCCTCCATGATGAGTCTGGCCGTCCGATTGAACAGGTCTTTGCGGAAGTTGAGGATGAGCATGGGGAATATGAAATTGAGACTGCGCTGTTTTGCATGCTGGGCGATCACGTATGCGATACGTTCGTCAAAAAATTCAATCTCGTCGATGATCCATGTGCCGACGGTCGGGTTGCTTTCGAAAATCCCTTCGAGCTCAAAGGAGTTTTCGATGCTTGCAATATTTTTCCCAGGAACCACGTAACCGCCCCGGTAGGCGATGGAATTGATCGGATACTCAGCGAATCTCTTGTCGTCGATTTTAGATCGGATATAGAACACGTTGCGGCGGTCAACTCGTTTACTCGATGTAAGTTTCCGAACTTTTTGAGACTTCTGCATTGCCACCTGGGAGTCACGGTATATGCGGGCTGAAAACTCGGACTTACCGGACCCCATGGGGCCGATGATGAGGATTCTGCGGTCTGTCTTGATAAAATCGAAATGATTGATGGAGTGATGAATGCGAAGATCGGGAAAACCGAGGCTTTTCATGAAACTCTTCGTTTGTTCCATATTTTCGATGAGCACCAAGATTATCCCTCCTTCAGGGGTAGATGGATCAAACCGTTATTACATCGGGGTCAACGAATAAAATGACAACACCCCAAAAGGCTTTATTTGTTGGGGAGCTTTGCAGACCGGTGGTCAACATATTGTGGCTTTACCTCTTAAGAAGAACCAGACTTAAAGCAGGCCAATAGGTGATGACCAGCATAGCGGCCAGCAGGACAATCATAAACGGTATGGTAGCTCTGTAAAGTTCACCGATGGGTTTTTTAAAACGGTAGCTGGCAATGAACAGGTTCATTCCGACGGGTGGCGTAAAATAGCCAATTTGCATATTGGCCAAAAAAATAATTCCCAGATGTATCGGATCGATGCCGTAACTGACGGCGATGGGAAGAATCAGGGGCACCATAATTACCAAAGCGGAAAAGATATCCAGAATAGCCCCAAGGATTAGCAAAAACAGGTTAAGCAAAATCAAAAAAATA
>DRHF01000379.1 GCA_011049715.1 Desulfobacterales bacterium | reverse complement strand
CGGAAAAACCTTTCCGTAAAATTTCTCGCAAATATACCGAGCGATCAAGTTTTAGTTCTTTAGCAAATTGGTCTATCTCATTTAAAAGGTCTTCAGGTATCCTTATGGTTGTCGGTTTTGTCATCTTTTTCCTCCATCAGCGAAACCAATGCATCGGCAATGATCTCAGGTGAATATCTTCCGATCTTTGCTAGCTTTTCGAGCGATCCATGTGCTTTCTTTAATGATATTTTTTGTAATCTAAACAGTTCGGTGACGATCTTTGGCGTAATGACAAACGGAACCTTCAGGAACCTTGCAGCCTTGATCGCCTTACCGTCGTCTGTCGCAAGCAATGCTCCACTTCGTTTTATCGCCAATTCTATCGCTTCTTTTTCCCCCTTGTGAAGCGATTGGGACGAAAGAAATTCATCGCTTCCGGGGTTTTGAACTGTCATGGCCCCCTTTGAAATCAGTTCTGAAATCAGGGCGGCATCGGGATGATTTTTGATCAGGTCTTCTGATGCCACCTCGACAACCACGGCCGTCGGCACAAATACCTCGAATAGGCAACACACGATCTCCAGCAAACTACATTTGGCTAATAAAATAAGAGAGCTACTATCAGCTACCATTTGAGCCATCGGTTGCAAGAACCTCCGTACACGATTTAGAGAAAATGTACACGAAAGACGTCAAATTGTCAAGTGTGAGTTTTTGGGGTTGGGGTAGTTTAGGCGAATTTCTGGTTTATGTGATCCGGCAGCAATTGCCGGAAAGAAACCCAAAGGATGTGCCCGGTTTCAGAGCAATTCGATCATGGATTCTTTTTAGGGTTTAAAGAAAAATCAGATCTGAGTATTAGCCGCTGACACACCCCAGTACCATCTGCCGGAGCTACGGGGCAGGCGCAGACTTACACAGACATTTTAGCCGAGCGACCCCGGTTAAATGGTCCTGCGGAATTTAACTGGGCACCGCATGGCGGCATTTCCGCTTCGCTTCAACAGGCGCAGACAGTCGCAGACTTTCAGAGTATTTGGTAAGAAATTAACCGGATTATTACAACACTTAAAAGAAAAAGTTGAGTCCCCAGTTAAAAGATCCTCTGCACGAGTGGTTGGGGGTGATGTGTAAGATCAGGCAGCCTGTTCCACCTCGACATTAATTCTTGGACCCATCTCATGTTCAGCGGCTGCCAGTTCGTATCTGGCTTGAAGGTTCATCCAAAACTGAGCGCTGTTTCCAAAATACCTGGATAGCCTGAGCGCTGTTTCCGCACTAACACCTCTTTTTTCATTAAGAATTTGTGTAATACGCCCTGAAGGGACACGCAATGCCAGAGCCAATTTATTGGCCGAAAGTTTGCGGGCTTTAATTTCACGTTTAAGAATACGTCCCGGATGAATGGGTTTCATAATTTTACCCCCTATTGTAATCTGTAATTTCAACATCGAATGCATCGCCGTCTTTAAAGCGGAAACAGATACGCCATGGCCCGTTTATCGTCATCGCCCATTGTCCTGCCCTGTTCCCGGACAATTTGTGCAAACCGACACTTTTTAAAGGACTTATATCTTTAAGCGATTCTGCAGCATCAAGAATAGCCAGCAAATCTTCAGCAACATCAGTATCCATCCCGCCAAATTTGGATGTTTTAGCTTGTTCGTAAAAGCGTCGAGAGCGGCTGTTAGCCCATGATCGTATCATCGTGAGTATATATACTACGAAAGGTGTAGTATGGCAAGCATTTTTTTGAAAACAATAAATTTGATGAATATTATCTGAAAAATTTGTCATCCTGCGGGTGAAGGAAAATTTGAAATATGAACAAGCTGTCAACTGGTGTTATCAATGCAGCGATAAATGTTCATAAAGCGCTTTGACCGAGGTTGTTGGAATCGGTTTCTTTGGAGTAAATCCAAATATTTTTCTTCTTAAGAAAATAGTAGGCTCTTTTTTTCAGCCCATTACTTTTTGCTTATCCCTGCTGGTTTTGGGCCTGATCTTTTTGATTTTTACGCGGAAGAAGAAGACCGGCAAAGTTCTTGTTTGTGCTGGAACCCTTGTTCTCGCCATATTCAGCTACGGAGCAGTGTCGGACATGCTGGCAAGGCCGCTGGAGCATAAATATCCACCAATTAAAAGCCTCGAAAACATTCAGGATGTCAAATGGATTGTGGTGCTGGCCGGAGGCTCAACAGTCGACCGTACCCTACCGCTGTCAACCTATCTGTCTGAGGCATCTTTAATCCGTCTTTCCGAAGGTATACGGATCCACAACAGGCTCCCTGAAACTAAACTGATTATGACGGGCCGAAGTGGGTTCGAGGGGATTACACCGGTGGCGGAAGTGATGGCTAACACGGCTAGGGAATGGGGTGTCAAGCCTGACGACATCATCATTGAAGCGGAGGCTACGGATACAAAAGACCATCCAATTTATGTGAAGAAAATTGTCGGGAGCGATAGATTTATTCTGGTAACATCCGCCACCCATATGCCACGGGCTATGGGTCTTTTCAGGAAAAATGGTATGGATCCGATACCGGCTCCGACAGATTATCAGATAATGGAGCGGGAGGGGGGATTAACGCCGGGTGATTTCTTTCCGAATGCGGGTTCCCTGGAAAAGGCCGGGCAGGCCATTCATGAGTACTTGGGGATTGTTTGGGCGAAGCTTCGAGATCAGATATGAGAAGAATCTCTCACAGAGCTCACAGAGACACAGAGGTTTTTTAAAGAATTTTTGAGAGGAAAATTCTTTAAAATTTGCCATCCTGCTGCTGCAGGAAATTACTATGGATATTAACCAACTGTCATCTCGAATCATTAGGGCTGCCATTAATGTCCATAGAGAGTTGGGACCGGGGCTGTTGGAATCGGTCTATCAGGCCTGTTTGGCAATCGAATTAGGTGAGATGGCGTTAGCTGTAAAGACCGAAGTCCCAATCCCGATTACATTTCGCGGGCGAAAAATAACCGACCAGGGGTTCCAGATTGATCTTCTTGTGGAAGATTTAATCGTTGTAGAGCTCAAGTCCGTTGATCAGGTCAAGGATGTCCACAAGAAACAATTGCTGACTTATCTAAAATTAACACGTAAGCCCTTGGGGCTCCTGATAAATTTTAACGAAGTGCTTCTAAAAAACGGCATAACCCGAATCATAAATGAACCGTCAGGTTGACCGGTTTTTCTGATCCTTCCTGCTCAAAGGATCAGAAAAAAAAGATCTCTTTAAAACTCAGTGGACTCAGTGAACTCGAGCGACTGAAAGGAGCGGGGGAGAGACAAAAGAAGAATCTCTTTTTAAGTGGATAATTAAGCTTCCAGTTCTGCTGCATCTATCCAATCCTCTAATGAGACATTCAGATACAGGTTCCTTGCCTTTAATTGAGCTAAAAATTCCCAGGGGCTCCATTTCAATTCGTGGCAAGCTTCTATTTGACTCAACTCTCCGCGAACGTATTTCGTCAGTATTCGGCCTTGTTTGTCCACGGAAAAACCTTTCCGTAAAATTTCTCGCAAATATACCGAGCGATCAAGTTTTAGTTCTTTAGCAAATT
>DRHF01000378.1 GCA_011049715.1 Desulfobacterales bacterium | reverse complement strand
CCCAGAGAAATAAAGAAGGAAAAAAAGATCCAAACCGCCACCGCTGCCAAAGCAGATGTGGCCACACTGCGAAACAATATGGAAAAAAGCATGGCCATTCCCAGCCAAAAAGCAATATAGACAATACTGATGACCAGGTACACAACGATCCGCCAGACTTCCTCGATACCCGGAATGACCCCCACCATGCTGAGGCCCAGCCCCGTGATGATCAGAACTATCGAAACCATCATTACCGCAATAACACAGACACCTGCCAAAAACTTTCCGTTGAGAACCGTATCGCGATAAATCGGTTGGGACAACAGCTTACTGAGGGTTCCTTCGCTCCGTTCCCGGTTGATCGTATCAAATCCCAGGATCATTCCGATCAGGGGACCGAAAAATCCTACAAAATCCACCAGTGAAAACCCCGCACCGGATGACGTAAACAACATCAGAAAGACATACTTCGGCTTGGCCACCCCTTCTAAATCCTGCTTGATGTTCAATCCCACCATGTATACCGTAATCAGACTCACCATGGCGATCAGGGCAAATAAAATGATAAAACGATAGCTGCTAAAATGATCCGACAGTTCCTTCTTTAAAATAACCTTGACACCGTGCAACGCTATTCCTCCATAAAGTACTTCATGTAAACCTCTTCCAGTGTATACTCTTTTGCCCCAATCCCAAGCTTCTCCTCTGCCAGACGATCCATCGGGCCCTGGGCCACCATTTGTCCCTTGATCATAATACCAATGCGGTTGCATATCTTCTGGGCCTGGTGCAAAAAGTGGGAAGAAAGGATAATCGTCATTTTCTTCTCACCGGAGACGTTTTGAATCAATTCAATCATCCGGTTCGTTGCAGCCGGATCGAGACCCAGGGTGGGTTCATCCAAAAATGCAATCTCCGGATCCTTTATCAAAAGCTCGGCAATACCCAACCGTTGCCTCATGCCCCGCGAATAAACGCCAATTTTCTTATCTGTTTCTTCGGTCAGGCCGACCTCTTTCAAGGCGTCTTCGATTCGCTCACCCGCTACGGCCATCGGGAGTCGGTTTAAGTCGGCAACAAATTTAAGCATCTGCCTGGCGTTTAAATCCCGATAAAATCCCATGTTCTCCGGCAGGTAACCGATCATCCGCTTGACTTCGATCGGGTTCCGTACCGGTTCTAAATCCATGACCCTCACCTTCCCGCTGCTCGGTTCCGTTAACCCAAGCAACATCAGAAGCGTGGTCGTTTTCCCCGCACCATTCGGCCCCAGAAAACCAAAGATTTCACCCTGTTTTACACTGAAAGAGAGGTGATCGACCGCAACCTGGGTATTGTATATTTTCGTCAATTCTTCTGTTTCAATAACCGTCTTTGTTTCCATTCTATCGCCTTCCAAGGTAACGGAATAAAACCGTCAATCCGGCAATGACCAGAAAGATGATTCCGATTCCGATCCATCCCCATGCCGAGGAAGCTTTAACGGTCACCCTGAATTCCATGGTCTTGGAGGCCTTTTCCCCTTCTACTCTGACGTTTACCGAATAGTCTCCCACAAGGGCCTCTTCATAGGGCGTGATGGTAACCTCCACCTGTTTGAGGCCACCGGGTTGGATGGCCGCAATACTTTCAGGGTTAAACGCTACTTTCCAGTTTTCAGGCTTAAAAGACATAAACTTAATGTTGTTGTTGACTGCTGATCCCGTGTTTTTAACATAGAAAGACATATTTGCCGGTTTGCCCTGTCCGGCATCCAGTGACAACAGGCCGGTCAGTGTGCCGACCTCCAATTGATAAGTCCCTGTGAGGATGACCGTCAATTTGGCCTCTGCCTTGGCATCGTCGGAACTCACTCGAATATTGAAAGGATATTCCCCTGCCTTTGCCATGGGAACAGGCTTAACTTCCACTGCGACCGTGGTGGTCTGGTTCGCCTTTAACCGGACACTGGATATATATTTTGTCTCAAAGGCCGGTTTAAAATTGATGACCCACCCCTCGGGTCCCTGGGCAAAAAGATCGAACACCGCATCTTTTTCCAGCTTGCTGTCCACTTCCAGGGAAAATTCAAACTTGACATCCGATGGTCCCTGAAGAACCGGATAGGAAGTGGTTATTTTAACCCCCTTTGCCTTAACAGGTCCTTTCTCTTTTTCTCTGATTTTAACCAGGATGTCCCGGCTCATCTTGAAATGGCCGTCCGGTGTCTCCGCTTCTACACGGAACTCGTAATTACCCGGGGCTATATCCTTGTCGGGCACGGCTTCAAATGTAAGGGTTTTGTCTTCACCGGAAGGGACAAAAACGGCGGTTACACCGTAGCGATAGGTTTTAATTCTTGTTTTCCATCCCTGTGGTTTTTTTGTGACCCGAACATGAACCGTTTCACCGGATCGCCCCTTGTTATTGAAAATAACGTCCATGGTTACATCTTCGTCAGGGGGGAGCTCCACTCCCGGATATTGCACAGCCATCACAATCAGCCTCTCCGGCTTTTCTCCCTCTTTCCCCTGGCCCTTCTCTTCAGCAGCACATGGCCAGGTGAAAAATAACACCCCCATGATCGCTAAAAAAGAAATTAAGGAAACTCTTCCCCTCTCTCTCTTGTTCATACCTCAGCTCCTCCCACTCTCTTTCTCGTTTAAGCTTTGTTATTTTAAGGCCTTTTCGCCAACTTTAAAATTCACTCGCTGTTTTAGGTCTAAAATGATGGAGATTTTGGATTTTATCACTTCCCTGCTTGAATTATAAAGATATTCTTTCGCTCGAATTCCTTTTTACGGGGGCGTTATATGGCGCTTCGTGAACTGCGCTTGCTTCATCTAATTTGCTTTGCAGTATTTTTTCTATACCTTCAACAGTTTCAGGACGATAATCGCTATATGGGGAGACAAATGATATTTCAGAAAGCGATTTCAATGCGTGAGCTATTTTCATGCTTGCCTTTTCCAATTTTACCGATACGGGTCGCCCTAGTCTTTTTCTGAGTTCAACCTCGTTGATTATTTCTCCATTGTGCTTGGCAATATGCTTAGCCATCATTGCTGTTAAACGCTGCATGGCTTTGAAGACAATTTCTACTTTTTCAGTTTGGACTTCTTTTTCGTGTGCAAAGCGCAACGCGTTTTTTTTCTTCTCCCACAGGAAATATATCGTTAGTAAGGACAAACCGTATACGCCTATCATGGGAATCATGAAGGGTGAAAAAACAACATTCGGAAAATCCGTGCGTAAGTTGAGATAAAAGGGTCCCGGAACAAGTAAATAGTCAAAAAGCATAATTAACGTGTGAATAACCATGCCCCCGATTAAGAAAAGTGCAATCGCTTTTCCGAATTGCAGGAGCATATGAACAGGTTTCCTTTGGTGAAATTTCATATCGTTCTCGGTAACCTAAATTACATTGATTTTACCGGAACTGTCTCTTTTTTCTTCAGGACAAACATCAATATAAAACTGATAAGAATCCCCACGATGCCAATTGATTGTGCGGTGGAGATGTTTTCGAAATAGATGAGTTTATCGGCTCGAAAATATTCTACAAAAATCCGGATCCCGGAATAAAGGATCACATAGAGGAAGAAGAGGTGTCCCTCCACTTTCAGTTTCTTTCTTACAGCCCATAGAACACCGAAAATAATAAAGTTGAAGAACATCTCATATAATTGCGTAGGATGAAGCGGTTGGCCTGGAAACATCTGTCCTGCCGGGCTTTCAGGCGAGTAAACCAGCCCCCATGGCATCTCTGTCGGATATCCATGGGCATCTCCGTTAAAGAAACAGCCAATCCTGCCAATCGCTTGCCCCAAAATGAGAGATGGCGCAGCCGTGTCGGCAAATTTCCAAAAAGATATTTTTTCTCTTCGGGTATAAAAAAGACATACCAAAAGCCCTCCCAAAATCCCACCGTGAATGGCCAATCCGCCCTGCCAGACCGCAAAAACAGAAAGGGGGTTATTCAAAAATCCTGCCCAGTCAGCGAATGCAACATAATAGAGACGGGCGCCGATAACACCCCCAATGATGGCATAAAGGAGAATGTTTTGTGCTTTTTCTTTATCAATTCCTTTTCGCTCAGCCTCTCTCCCAGCGACCCAAATACCGAGCAAACAGGCAATGGCTATCATGAAACCATACCAGCGAATGGCAAAAGACCCGATTTGTATCAAGATAGGATGCATCCTAAATTTCTCCTTATGGATCAACGATTAGTTTTATTTTCAAAGTTGTCCCTTCAATCGATCCAAACTGATAGAAAATTTGTTTAACCTGATCGCAGCTTTTTTATCGTTTTTACACTATCTAAACTGAATCGTATTCACATGCAAACGATGTGCCAGAATTCAATAAAGATAACCGGCATCAGACATCGTCTATCAAAGGCAGAAAAAAAGATAAATTTATTTAGACTGAGTAGATTAAATTGATGTTTTATTTTAAATAGTTAGAGGACCGGTTAGAGAGTAAAGTATTTACATCATCGTTTTTATTTTATGGGTATCGTTTACAAACCAATAAAAATAGAGAGGAATTATCGATATTTGATACAAACAAGTGGATAGTTTTTATCCAGTTAAACCATTTTATGCGGGGGGAACGGATACTTTTAACCCATCATCTGTTCAATCCATTGTTCTTTAGGGGAACTTGTTCATCATAATGGCTATGGAAATAAAGGTTTTTATTCAAGATGTTATGAAAAAAAGAGATATTTATACTCAAAGGTTGGCATGTGAATTGCTATACAATAAAGCGAGCCACGAAAACACGAAACCAAAAAAAGACAGGGAGATATGAAAAATGAAAAAGAGAAAAATAATTATGAAATTTTATAATGAAAAATTTAGATTGGCTTTTCTGGTGACAGTTATTGCCGGGTCGGTCATATTAACCGGATGGTCCGGGTCGGCATTCGGAATTACCAAAAAGGATTTACGCCGGGTTGATGACCAGGGAGCAGTCGAGGTTACGGTCGTATATCTTAATCCGTTACAACAGGGGGGCGATTCCAAACTTTTGTTTGATGTTAGTATGGAAACCCATTCAGTAGAACTAAAGGTGTACAAAATGGATAACCTCTCGTTTGTTCGGTTTGATGATGGCAAAAAGAAAAACGCTTTGAGATGGTTTAAACCGGGTGGGGGCGGTCACCATATTTCAGGAACGCTTCAATTTCCAGGGCCGATTCCAGATGGCGCAAAATCGCTTCAGGTTGTCATAGAGGGAATTGATGGCATTTCGCAGCGGGTGTTCGAGTGGAAGCTACCGGTTGAGTAAATATCCAATCGTCCTTTTTTCCGATTAATGAGATGAACATTGTGATCATCCCTCTGGATTGAAAAGGAAAACATAGAAAACAGCTGTAAGGTTAGAAATACCGCAACAGGTCGTTTTTAATAAGCTTAAAAACAGATGGAAGGATAAAAAATGAAACTGAAAATAACAAAACAAAATATTTTGATATTAACATTGATTCTGGCTTTTGCTTTTGTCGGTCTTGCTTTTGCTGAACAGGAAGTATACCCGATAAAAGGTAAACACCCGGGTGGGGATGTGACCCCCTTAGAAGCCTATAATATGCTAAAAAAAGACCCGGAGCACACGTTTCTGATAGATGTAAGAACGAGATTCGAATATCAGGATATAGGTCATCCTATAGGGGCTTATAATATTCCACTAGAATTTTATACAACCGAAGTGGGTAAGAAGGGTTATAAAAGGGTTTTGAATAAAAATTTTGGAAATGATTTAAAGGATCGGTTTAACCCTGAAACCGACATTTTGCTGTTTCTGTGTCGCAGCGCCAAGAGAAGCGTTATAGCAGTAAACGCCGCAGTTGATGCCGGTTTTAAAGCAGACAAGGTTTTTAATGTACTGGGGGGATTTGAGGGCGATAAGGTTGAAAATAAAAAAAGTCCATTTTACGGCAAACGATTTGTCGGCGGTTGGCGTCTCGAGGGATTACCGTGGACATATAAAATGGAGCCCGACTTGATGTATCAGCCTGATTCCAAAAAATAACTCAGGGAAAAGTGACCTAAAATTTGAAATTCCTAAAGTCAAGATGTCGCTTCAATAGCGCACATTGCCTGGTGAAGTTCAAAGCCGAGCCGGACGCATTCACCGGCCAGAAAGAAGCGGCGGCACCAGCGATCCAGTATAATTCGCTTTAGCCGTGGACCGAAATTGTGAGCTTTTGCAGTTAGGTATCGATCAAATTTAAACCGCGGTAGCAAAAAGAATATGTCAAACAAAAGAGGACCGATGCCTAGTACGCTAAGGGGATTGACCCTATGTGCCATTTAGTATTATTTCTACCTGTTTTCACGCTACCTGTCTTTTGGCTTTTTCCCTTTCCAACAGCTTTGACTATTTATCTTATCATTTTAGCCGGTTCCCTATTGCTGTATTTTTTAATTATTAAAGCGATGATGGGGAGGCCCCGGGTAGGGAAAGAGGCTATGCTTGGCAAAACAGGAATCGTTATCCAGGATATCGCTCCTGAAGGAAAAATCAAATATGCATCAGAAATCTGGAATGCGATGACGGATGAAAAAAATTTTTCGGTAGGGGAACAAGTTGTTATCCGTGGATTTTCGGGAATGAATGTTCTGGTGGAAAAAATTCCCACTGAAAAGCAATAACAGAAAAAGAGAAAGGTATCTGTAAAAGAGAAAAAACAGGAAACATTTTTATTACAACTATACAAACTTAAACAAAGGAGGCCGAAGGAGTTAAAGGGACACTCATCAAATTATAAGTTTCTATTTGGCAGATAGTGAAAGACCCATTTCTGCCGCAATACGTTCTCCTTGCTGCGCGCTCATGCTTGTCAACCTAATAATAAACTTATATTTTTATGGGCGTCCCTCTCTTCAGATATTTAATAAGATTTCCAGATATTGATATTTGAGATTTAATACGATATCTAAGATTATAAAAATTATGAAAAATAACGCAAGTTTTACTGATTCCTGTCCGATTCCAACCAGCGATTATCCCTACGTCCTTCTGGCGCATGGCGGGGGGGGGAAATTGATGCACCAGTTAATTGAGAAGATGTTTGTCCCTGCTTTTGGTGATACCAATCCTCTTCATCGGCATGATTCCGCCGTTATCGACGCTCCGAGTTCTCAAATTGCCTTTACAACGGATTCCTATGTGGTCCGTCCGTTATTTTTTCCCGGTGGGGATATCGGTATGCTGGCGGTTAATGGTACGGTTAATGACCTATCCATGTCCGGAGCGCGACCGGTTGTTTTAAGTGTAAGTTTTATTTTAGAAGAAGGTTTTCCTATGGATATCCTTTGGCGTGTGGTACAGTCTATTCAGAAAGCAGCTCAAAAAGCTAATGTACAGATTGTGACAGGCGATACTAAAGTTGTCGACAAGGGAAAAGGAGACGGAATTTTTATTAATACCTCCGGAGTGGGAGTTATCGAACATAATCAAACCATTGCTCCGTTGAGCGTCAAAGAAGGGGATGTGATCATCCTCAACGGAGACATTGCCCGTCACGGTATGGCGATTATGGCGGTACGCGAAGGATTGGAATTTGAAAGCAACATTGAAACAGACTCAGCTCCGGTGGCGGATCTTGTGGGATTGCTTTTGTCCAAAGGAATCGAAATTCATTGTCTTCGTGATTTAACACGGGGAGGATTGGCCAGTACGTTAAATGAAATATCTTTGGCTGCTCAACTTGGTATTGAAATTGAAGAGTCTAATATTCCTGTTCGTGAAGATGTGGCGGCGGCTTGTGAGATTTTGGGATTGGATCCTCTTTATGTGGCTAATGAGGGACGGTTTGTGGCGTTTATCCCCGAGAAGGACCATCAACAAGCTTTGGAAATTATGAAAGGGCATCCTCTAGGCGAGGGATCAAGTGTGATTGGAAAAGTTTCAGATGCCATGAAGGTGCTTGTGACGATGAAAAGTAAGATCGGGGCCAGCCGGGTGGTGGATATGTTAAGCGGCGAACAACTCCCGAGGATATGTTAAATAGGAGACAGTGCCCTATTTATCTTGCCCGAATATGTTAAATAGAGGTATAATGAGACCTTTGAAAAATACCCCCTTTCGCCCAATTGAGCGCTATGCTTCACTACGTGTCGGTGTCAGGCTCAAATTTTAATCCTCGAAATACTCAATGTATTCCTGTGGTTAATCCGCCTGCGGCGGATCGCCTTCCTTGAACTAAAACGAAATTGAGCATTTTTCAAAGGTCTCATAATATAGGCGGAGGAAAGGTGAAATGTTATTATACGAAGATTATTCTCTTTTGCGGCGTAGGGATGGAATTTCTAGGATTATAAAATGACAAAAAAAGAACAGCAAAGACATGTTATTGAAAGGGATTCACTTGAGAGTCTTTTTGATGTTTTAAGACACAAAGGCTTCGATATTGTGGGGCCCACAGTTGAAGATAATGCTATTTGTTATAGCAGCATTGACTCTTCCAAAGATCTGCCTGTTGGCTGGACAGACGTGCAGAGCGAAGGAAAGTACCGCATCAAAAAACGTCAAGACAATGCCCTTTTCGGTTATGTGGTCGGTCCAACCTCCTGGAAAAAATTTCTTTTTCCTCCACGGATAAAACTGTGGGAAGCGAAAAAATCCCAAAAAGATTTTGATATTGTTGAAAATACCGACGAAGTCCCTTCTTACGCCTTTTTAAGTGTCCGTGCCTGCGAACTCCAAGCTATAGCCATTCAGGATAAGATTTTCTTAAAAGGAGATCATATCGATCCTATTTATAAAAAGAGAAGAGAAAAGACCTTAATTATTGCTGTCAATTGTACGGAGCCGAAAGGAACATGTTTTTGTGTTTCCATGAATACAGGTCCGAGAGCCTCATTCGGTTTTGACCTTTCGTTAACGGAAATTATTGAGGATGAGAAACATTACTTTGTTGTTGAGGTGGGCAGCTCTAAAGGAGAAAAAATTTTAAAGGATGTTTCGCATCGCCCTGTTGAGTCTTCTGAAATTGAACAGCAAAACAAACTTCTTGAGAAGGCTGAACGGGAAATGGGCCGGGTGATGGATACACAAAACATTAAGGAACTTCTTTATAAGAATATGGAACATCCCCAGTGGGGGGATGTTGCTAAGCGTTGTCTTTCCTGTGCCAACTGTACGCTTGTCTGCCCGACGTGTTTTTGCTCGAACGTTGAAGATGTGACTGATTTAACCGGGGATCATGCCCAGCGTGTACGTACGTGGGATTCCTGTTTTACTGCAGAGCATTCTTATATCCACGGTGGCAATATTCGCTCATCCATTAAATCACGTTACCGGCAATGGATGACACACAAGCTAGCGAGTTGGCAGGACCAGTTTGACTCTTCAGGATGTGTCGGTTGCGGCCGTTGTATTACATGGTGCCCTGTGGGCATTGATATTACCAAAGAAGTTAAAGCTATTGAGGATATTCCTCCCGCCGACGTGGAACGGGAATGACAAAGATATATGATTTAGCCTCAAACGCGTAAGCCCTAATAGGGTTTTTTAATAAGGAGAGATATATCATGAAAAATATCAAAGAGTTGTTATCCGAACACGAATTCTTTAAAGGCCTTTCTGATGAACAAATTGAAATTATGGCTGGATGCGGATCCAATGTCCATTTTAAAAAAGGAGAAACGGTTTTTCAGCAGGGCAGAGAAGCCAATTATTTTTTTGTCGTCCGTCAAGGCTCTGTGGCCTTGGACATCGACGGAGCGGAACGCGGTATAATCCGAATTCAGACGGTTGAAGATGGAGATATCTTGGGATGGTCTTGGCTGATTCCTCCCCATATTTGGAATTTTACAGCCATTGCGGTAAAAGATACCTCTACTACAGCCTTAGACGGAAAATGTCTTAGAGAAAAATGTGAAAATGACCATGAGTTGGGTTATGCGCTGCTTAAGCGGTTTTCAACGGTGTTGGCTAAACGGCTTGAATGGACACGTATACAGCTTCTTGATGTTTACGGAGCGCATACGTAAAGATATAAACTAAAGGTGTAAAAGTTTAATGAATAAAGATAATTCTAATGATATGATACCGCAGAAATTTTATGTGGATTCTAATCGTGAAGAGACACACGATACCTTCACGTTATATCTTTCTTCCGAAGATAGCCCCAAAAAATTTCAT
>DRHF01000377.1 GCA_011049715.1 Desulfobacterales bacterium | reverse complement strand
TACAAATGGTGCGGCTGGTCCCGAAGGTGACGGCATGAACAACGAGTTCCAATGAATTCATCACCTTGGCGGCGCCTGCCATGCCATCTGGAACGACAAACGATAGCAGCCCGCCTTGTTCCTTCATCTGCCGTTTTGCCAACTGATGCTGAGGGTGATCCGGCAAACCGGAATAGTTAACGTGGCACACTTTCGGGTGTTGAGATAGAAATTCGGCCACAGCCTGTGCATTTGCGCTATGCCGCCCCATTCTGAGCGAAAGGGTTTCAAGGTATTGCAAGGTCAGCCAGGCTTCCATCGGCTGCATCACCGCACCCACAAATTCGGTTGTGTTCCAACGGATATCCTCAATCAGATCTTCGGACCCCACAATTGCGCCCCCCAGAACAGTGGCATTGCCGGCTAAAAATTTGGTGATAGATAGCAGAATAATATCAGCGCCCAGTGCTATCGGCTTCTGCAGGGCCGGCGTTGCTGTGGTATTGTCTACCAATAAGGGAACCTTGTGGGAGTGCGCTGTTTCAGCGATCGCCGCGATATCGGTCACAAAAAGACAGGGGTTGCTCGGTGTTTCAACCCATACGAGCTTTGTGTTGGCGTCAATCCGTGCATCCCAGGAATCGGTATCCGACGGATTATCCACAAATCGAAACGAAACGCCACACCGCTGAGGAAAGATATGGGCCGCCTGTTTATACCCTTCACCGAAGACATTTAAGGAGGTGACCACATTGTCGCCGGGTCGGGCCATGGTGAAGATGAGATTAAACAGGGCCTGGGATCCGGAACCGGCAGTAACACCGGCCCCACCGCCTTCAAGCGAGGCCAGACGATCTTCCAGCAACCTGTTTATGGGTGTCGCGGTTCGACCGTAAACCGGGTTAGGAGTGTTTCCAAATGTTTTATAGGGAAAGGTCATGGACGGCGTAATAGGTGGTACAAACGATCTGAACGCCTCGAAGTCGTCTAGAGGATGAAAACCGGCATGAAGTGCGCGGGTGTCAAATCCGAGATGAGTATCCGTCCGCAAGGATCTTTGTTCTTTGGGATCAAACACCCACGGATCTCTTAAAAAAAAGCGTTGTTCGTTGCTCATTTTTCTAATCCTTCATCCTGGTTTAAAGCGACCTAATCGATTAACGTAAAGCCGCTCTCTGTAAAATCATTTCTATTTCAGCATTGATGTCCGGTGGAATAGGTTCAGGTTGATGGTTTTTAAGAATGTATTTAATTTTCGCTTTGGCGCGCTCTCCCATTGTCGTTGCCCCGTCAGCCTTCCAGTTATCATATGTCTGCCGGTCGGTAAGGCCGGGTTGCCAATTTTCTCTGAAATGATCAAACGTATGTGCATCGTCGAGAAAATGTCCCCCCGGGCCGACGCGTTTTATGGCATCGATCGCTAGATGCTCCCGATCCACACGAATGCCGCCGATCATTCGTTTGGCCTGTCCGATGAACTCATCACACATCACCAGTAGATCAAATGAGTAGGTCATTCCGAATTCTAAATAACCCACATCATGGACAAGATTGGTGCCCATCAACCCCGACATCAGGATATAGGTTGCCGCTTCATTGATCGCCTGCTCATCGGCTAGTTTGGCCGCACTGCATCCGCCGAATCCCCAGGTCGGAAGGTTGTATAAGCACCGCCCGATCTGGCACAGCCCTGCCTGTTCGGCCATTGCTTCGGGTGAAGAATAGGTCGGCTGCATGCTTTGCATATCCATCGGTGACATTCCGGCACCAAAAATAAAAGGTGCACCCGGTCTTTTTAACTGGTGGATGGCGAGACCGGTTAAAATTTCAGCATTGGCTTGGGTGATTGATCCCGCCATCGTAACAGGGCTTGTAGCCCCTGCCATTGTTCCCGGAGAGTAGTTGATCGGCAGACGATTCTCAGCCATGAATAATAGCTTTTCCAGCGCCTCCTTTGTGTGAACAAGCGGCGAAGTCGGTTCATCATACAGTACGAACAACGGTTTTTTGCTGAGCGCTTCCCGCCCCCCAACCACAGCAGCGGCTATATCCGCAATATCGTTCAAAGCCGTCCGATCGGCTGCGGTGATCACCTGGGGCTTGGTCGAATTGCGGATCATTATGGCGTATTTTTTTTGGTATTGTAGTTCGACAGCTAAATCATGAGCCAATCCCATTGACATGGTAAAGTCTATGTGTGGCAAATAATCGACAAGCTTAACCGCATCTTCAATATCATTGGAGAGAAACCGTCTCCGCTCACCGGTAAAGCTATCCAATAGATTTGGACAGTCAGATCCTGTACCGAAATGGACGTTTCTTCCCTCCAGAAGCATAGCGGACTTGCCGTTTCGGTCATACATCGTTATTGCAGATGGTGCGCTTCGAATAGCCGATGCCACCAAATCACCTGGAATCAAAACCCGATTGCCGTTTTTGACCGAGGCACCTGCCTGATGCAAAAGCGCAATGGATTCCCTTTGGTGTAAAATCGATCCTGTATCTTTTAAAATTTCAAGAGTTGCCGAATGAATATCACGCATATCAGCGTCTGAAAAATATTCAACAAAGCATTTTTGATTTTTTTTCATTGAAATCCATTGGTGAAAAATCTCCTTTAAATCTCGGTTTCCTCCCGGATGACCTTATTTAGATATTCCAGGAACTCAGGGTCTTCGCACATCCCCTTGTCTGCGCTGTCGCTTACCTTTGCAACCGGCTTTTGGTTAACCTCAACCATTTTTATGACGATTTGCGGGGCGACAAATCCGCAATCATTGGTCAAGTAGGTACCGATACCAAATGATGTTTTGATTCGGCTGTTGAACCGGTTAAACAGATCAACAGCTTTTTCAAAGGTTAGGCCGTCGCTGAAGATGGCTGTCTTAAATCTCGAGTCGATTCTCATCTTTTCATAATGGGCAATCAGTTTTTCCGCCCACCAGATCGGATCGCCCGAGTCTTGACGACAACCGTCAAATAACAATGAAAAAAAACGGTCAAAATCCTTGAGAAACTTATCAAAGCCCAACGTATCGGATAGCGCTATACCGAGCTCGCCACGGTACTCATCTGCCCAGGACTGCAGCGCCACCTTTTGGCTGTCGACCAATCGGGGCCCCAGTTGTTGATGTGCTTGGAAAAATTCGTGGGCCATGGTTCCGATCGGTCTGATGTCCAATTTTTTGGCAAAATGGGTATTGCTGGTTCCAACCAGCTTATCCGGGCAGCGTGAGACAACATATTTCAAAACCTCTTCCTGCCATGAATAAGAGGTTCTTCGTCGGGTTCCGAAATCCGCAAACTTGAAAATTTGGTCAGGCTGAATGACCTCCTCTAAGTAATTTACTTTATCTTGTAAGCGCTTTCTTCCCTCCTTTTCCCAATTATCTTGATCAATACCGTTCAATTCGGTGTAGAGTTCACCGATGATGGCCAGTACCGGCACCTCAAAAGAAATGGTATTTAACCAGGGCCCTTCGATGTTGATTTTCAACTCCCCATTTTCGATGTAGGTTCGGATATAACTTCGGTTCAGTTGAAACAGCCTGAGATATTCGATGAAGTCGGGTTTAAAAAATGGAATGTCGGCCAAATATTTTATTTCATCCTCTTGAAAGCGAAGTTCACAGAGTTCGTCCATCTTTTCATCGATTTGACTTCTGAAATCTTCCAAGGAACAGTTCAGGTGCATCTCACCCCAGTTTCTCCACTTGAACGCATAGCGTACCCAGGCACTTGCGTAGTGATGCAGCACAACCTGCATCATGGTTAGTTTATAAAAATCGGTATCACATAAACCATGTACCATCGCTTTGTCTCCAATCAACAGGCTGTCCAGCCGCCGTCGATATATATGGTCTGGCCGGTTATAAAATCAGAGGCCGGGGCCGCCAAAAAAATGACGATCCCTTCCAGTTCAATCGGATATCCCCAACGCCCTGCAGGGGTCCGTTCATTAATAAAATTATATCGTTCCGGGTCGTTGCGAATTTGAGCTACCAGTTCGGTCTCAAAATAGGTTGGGCCGATGGCATTGACGCGTATCCCCTGTTTAGCCCATTCCAGTGCCATAACCTTTGTCATCTGGTCTACCCCTCCTTTGGAAGATGCATAGGCAACCTGATTGGGCATGGCGACCGTTCCCAAAATGGAGCTCATATTAATCACCTTGCCGTAGCCGCGCTCCAGCATCTGGGGCCCCACGGCCTGGGTCACCAAAAAATAGCCTTTAAGATTCGTGTTGATAACCAAATCCCAAGCCTCTTCAGGATAGTCCATCACCGGCTCCCGGTGATTAACGCCCGCATTGTTGACCAGGATATCAATTTTACCGAAGTGCTTAAGAATCTGTTTTACGCCCTGATGAACACTTTCTTTGGAAGTAACGTCAAGGAAGAATCCCTCAGAGTTCCGGTCTAAGTCTTTAATAGCGGCGGATACCCGTTGCAAATCGGTCCTGTTGCGCCCGCACACCGCCACATTTGCCCCGGCCTTGGCCAAAGCGATGGCTGCCACTTCACCTAATCCTCGAGTGCTTCCGGTGACCATGGCCACTTTGTCTTTTAAGTCAAACAGCGATAATGACATGATTTCACCTCCTCCCACCCCTTCATCCTCATCAACATTTTACATTTTGAATTAAGTGTTTGGAGATTTGTTGCATACATTGCTCGAATTGACAAGCATGGTATCCAAATACGCTCAAAAAATAGCCATGTGCCCCGGTAGGATGCAACATTTGTATGAGAAATTATCCTTGATATTGCAGGTTATATTTTTATATATTTAAACCTTTCATACCAATTATTTTATAAAACTTGCCGAAAAAACAGTTGGTTTTTCAGGCAAATCGGAGGAATTTTTATGACCAGAGAAGCAACCCGTGGGGAATTGAAGAAGCGGAGCCGGAAGGTGAGGAAAGATTCTTTTAAAAGTGGACCGGCAGAGATGGTACGGCGGAAAAGCGAAGAAAAATACCGCCAGCTCTTTAACGCAGCATCGGATGCGATCATGGTTTTTGACGCCAAAAGCCAGCAAATCCTCGACGCCAATGAAGCCTGTTTAAAGCTTTATGGATACACAAGGAAAGAATTCCTGAACTTAACCCACACACAGATCACCGCGGAGCCCGAGAAATCCGAAAAAGCAATCAAACAGGTCATTGATGGCAAGATCACAAGGATCCTGCTTCGGTATCATAAAAAAAAGGACGGAACAAAATTTCCGGTCGAGATATCGACCGGAAAGATGAAGCTGGGAGATCAAACAGCCCTTTTTGGGTCAGTGAGAGACATCTCTGATCGAAAGCAGAAAGAGAAGGAATTGAAGGAAAGCGAAACCAAATTCCGGTTACTGGCGGAATCCACCCCGGCCATCATCACCATTGCAAGGGAGGATGAAATTCTTTTTGCCAACCCGGCATGGGAGAAAATAACGGGTTTCAGCAAAGAAGAAACTTCAAAGAT
>DRHF01000376.1 GCA_011049715.1 Desulfobacterales bacterium | reverse complement strand
TCATTTGCTGGCGGGAAGGTATCCTGTCCCGCCAAACCCGGCGATTATTTGGAAGCGATGTATGGGAATTATGCCGAGGTTAAATATACCTGGATTGAAAAGGATGCTGCCAACGCCAGGCGCCAAATCGATCAAAAGAGATGATCCGGTAAAGTCCAATTTTTATTTTGCGAAGTGACGGAATCATTCATTTGGAGGCCTCGAATTTGCGGGTTACTTTGACATTTGAGAGGGACTTCGGTACGAAGCACAATACCATTAGCAATGTGCATTGAAATCTGTCCAGTCGGCGTGAGCACTTGGGCAAGTAATGTGCAGTGCTGACACTCTAAAATCGTTTCATAATGATGTAATTTAGGAAATTTTAGTAATGCAGACGGACTTTTCGTATTTACAACATTTAAAACATTATACCCCCTCTCTGGAAACATGAAATCAAGCACAGGCTCAAGTCGAGCCTTTGAGCCGAGCAAAGCATATGTTAAGAGTAGAGAGTTCAACTGGAAGATTGTATCTCGAATTACACCAGCTACGCTGTATGAAAATCCAAAGAGACTACTATATAAGCTCTTTCTGTGGGATGGAGTCCCGCTTGTAATATTTACAGTTGTTTCTTGGCTTCTGTCCTACGCGAGTATAAAACGCAAGTTGGCGGAGGTGGCATTACATAAGGCGCACGATGAATTGGAAATTAAAGTAGAGGAGCGAACTGCAGATTTAACTGAAGCAAATGTACTCTTGAATCAGGAAATAAAAGAACACAAACAAACGGAGGAAGCGCTAAAAGAAAGTGAACGAAGACTTTCAAAGGCCCAGCGTATAGCACATATCGGTAACTGGGAATTGAATTTAATCACTAATGAACTTTTTTGGTCTGATGAAGTCTATCGTTTGTTCGGACTGAAACCTCAGCAATTTGGCGCAAGCTATGAAGCCTTTCTTGATAATATTCATCCTGATGACAGAGATCTTGTCAATAAAGCCTATACGGATTCTTTGAAAAATAAGATTCCCTATCAAATTGTCCATCGGTTGCTGCTTAAAGATAAAACGGTTAAATATGTGACCGAAATGTGTGAAACATTTTATGATGACTCCGGCGAACCGATCCTCTCCGTCGGGACTATACAAGACATTACAGAGCAAAAGAATCTTGAAGCACAGCTGTTGCAGTCCCAAAAGATGGAAGCTATCGGCAAACTGTCGGGGGGAGTCGCTCACGACTTTAACAACCTTTTAACAAGCATCACAGGCAATGCGGAGCTTCTTTCAATGAAACTCCAAAAAGATAGTCCTTTAAAAGAATATGCAAAGGAAATCAGTAAGGCCAGTGATCGTGCGGCTTCTTTAACGCGCCAGCTTTTGGCCTTTAGTCGTAAGCAGGTGCTTCAGCCTAAAGTGATGAGTCTCAACGGAGCGATCTTGGATATGGAAAAGATGCTTCGTCGTCTGATTGGTGAAGATATTGATCTGAAGACAACTCTGTCCGATGAATTGGGTAATGTAGAGGCGGACCCGGGTCAGGTCGAGCAGGTGATCTTAAACCTTTGCGTCAATGCCCGAGATGCGATGCCCCGGGGAGGTAAAATTACCATCGAAACCGCTAACGTAGAGCTGGATGAGTCCTATACCCGCACACACAGGACCGTCATTCCAGGTCCTTATGTGATGATGGCGATCAGTGACGACGGCTCGGGAATGGATAAAGAGACCCAATCTCGAATCTTTGATCCCTTTTTCACCACTAAAGAAAGAGGGAAAGGCACAGGCCTTGGCCTGTCCACTGTGTATGGAATTGTTAAACAAAGCGAAGGGAACATTTGGGTATACAGTGAGCCAGGGAAGGGGACGACCTTTAAGATCTACCTGCCAAGGGTTGAAAAGTCGGTTGAAAAGATCGTGAAGACAAAAGAACCCGTTAAATCACTCACAGGGACAGAAACAGTCCTTGTGGTGGAAGACGATGGTATGGTTAGAAAGCTCGCCCATAAGGTTCTCAAGGACTACGGATATAAGGTCCTGGTAGCGGAAAACGGGAAAGAGGGTCTCAAGATTTGTGAAGAAAATAAGGGGCCAATTCACCTGATGCTGACCGATGTGGTGATGCCTGAGATGGGTGGCCGAAAATTGGCGGATCATTTGAAAGATTTACGACCGGAAATCAAAGTGCTCTATATGTCAGGTTATACAGACAATACCATTGTCCACCACGGTATACTAGATAAGGGAATGAATTTTATCCAAAAACCCTTTACCCCTGAGACACTGGCGGCCAAGGTTCGTGGAATGCTCGAAGAAAAATAAATCGGTGATTTATCAAAATCATATAAAATCTATCTCATAAGAGGCGCAGAAGAATGAAAAAGATTCTCATAGTAGATGACCAAAGGCAGATTAGGAGACTGGTGGCGATAACCCTCGGGAGAGAGGATTATCAGATTTTTGAGGCCAAAAACGGGAAAGAGGCCATTGAGATTGTGAAGGTAGAAAAACCTGACTTGATCATTATGGATATCCAGATGCCCGGGGGAATGGATGGGTTGGAGGCCACCAGAGTGTTAAAAAATGATCCGGAAACAAAAAACTGCTGCATCATAATGTTGACCGGGAAAGGTCAGGAGGTTGACAGAGAGAAAGGTTTTGAAGCCGGAGCGGATGACTATTTCACAAAACCGTTTAGCCCTCTGGAACTGCTAAACAAAGTGGAAGAAGTTCTTGGATAATATGTTGATGCTGGTTGCTGGATGTTTAACGCTTGAACGGGCCCAACATTACTTTGAACCCAGCATCTTTCATCTTAAAAATCGCATTTATTTTGAAAGGCATTATCATGGAGAAAAATAACCTTAAGGATGGATTATTAAACTCTGATCAATTGGAAAAGTATGCAGACGATCTCGCAAAGATATACACATCTGAAAAAGAAAAAACAAAGGAACTGGAAGCTGCAAACCAGCAGCTTGTTAAATTTGCCGATGACCTGAATAGGACCTTCTCTGAGCTAAAATCTGCCCATAAAGAGCTGCAGCAATCATACATAGACACCGTTCACCGGCTGGTGCTTGCATCTGAATATAAGGATGAAGACACGGGTGATCACATCGTTCGTATGAGTCGTTACAGTGAATTGCTTGCCGAAAAACGGGGATTGCCGGTCAATGAGGTCCAGGACATACTCTATGCCGCACCCATGCATGATATAGGAAAAATCGGAATTCCCGATTCTATTCTGATGAAACCCGGAAAGTTGACAGACGCAGAATTCGAAATCATGAAGACCCATACCACCATAGGCGCAAAGATATTAGCTGATTCAAAGGCCGAAATTTTGCAGCTGGCTCAACGGGTGGCCGTTACCCATCATGAAAAATGGAACGGCCAAGGGTACCCGCACGGTCTTTCCGAGGATAAAATTCCCTTGGTTGGCAGAATTGTCAGCATAGCAGATGTTTTTGATGCTCTTACTTCTAAACGTCCCTATAAGGATCCTTTTCCTGTTGAAGTAGCCGTTGATATAATAGAAAAAGAGCAAGGAGAACATTTTGATCCTGAGGTGGTGGCAATCTTCCTTGAAAACATAGATACTATTGTAGAAATAAAATCGGAAGTGGCATTAGTATGAAATCCATACCACTGATTGGACCTCTCACCAGATAATTAAAGGGAACAAAGCAATGAATTTTATCAAAAAGAGTTTGAGAAATAAGTTGATCGTGGTCTTATTGACTGTTTCTCTTGGTTCAATTGGAATTGTAGGATTTCTGAGTTTTTCCAATGCCCGGAATTCTTTGCAAAATGCCAAGCTGAACGCCTTAGAATCTATTGCCGATCTCAAAACGCAAAAGATCGAACTATTCTTTCAAGAACGAGCGAACAATATCAAAGAAGCCCAGGATTATTTTAACATTAAAACGAATCTTCCCATTGTAAGCCGGCTCGCAGGTGACAGGACAAGTCCTGAATATATAGCGGCAAAAAAAATGCTTGATGATCAGCTAAAAACTTTTCAGAAAGTGTATGACTATACAGACGTTATGTTGGTGAATCCAGAAGGAAAAATCGTATATGTAACCGAAGAAATACATGAGAAGAGCGATCTGGACCAACCCCTTCCGGACCCGACTGGCAAGGCCTTTAAAGAGGGAAAAAAGAATGTATATTTTTCCGATATTTTCAAATTTAGCGAGAAAGCCGATAGTTATGAGATGCTAGTCACCGCACCCGCTTATGGTTTTGATGGAAAGTTTGCTGGTGTGATTGCTTTAGAAATCGACATGGCGCCCATATATAAATTGATCCAAGATACAACCGGATTGGGTAAAACAGGGGAAACTCTTATAGGTCAGCAAATAGGCAATGCAATAATATTTCTTAATCCGCTTCGTCACGATCCTGATGCCGCTTTCAACAGAAAAGTAACCATTGGGAGCGATGATGCAATTCCTACACAGGAAGCTGCCCGAGGTTTAGACGGTATCGGCTTATCTGTTGATTACCGTGGTGAAGAGGTCATCGCTCGTTGGCGCCATATCCCTTTGTTGAATTGGGGGCTCGTCGCCAAGATAGACCGGAAGGAGGCGTTTGCCCCGATAGTGTCGTTGAGGAATTATATAGCAGTATTTTCTATTTCCTTAACTTTCTTACTAGTGGGGCTTGCCTTCTGGATATCTAAAAAACTTGTAGAACCGCTAAGATCTTTGAACAAACTAACAGGCCGAATATCCCTGGGGGATTTCTCCGTTTACCCTGAAATCAAGACTGAGGATGAGGTGGGTCAACTTTCTGACGCTTTTATTGACATGGCTCGAAAACTGGAAAAATCATTAACAGACCTGCAGGCTGAAATCAGCGAACGCAAGCAGGCGGAGGAAGCGCTAAGAGAAAGTGAGCAAAGGCTTTCTCAGGCCCAGCGCATGGCACATATTGGTAACTGGGAATTGAATTTAATCACCAATGAAATTTTTTGGTCTGAAGAAATCTACCGTTTGCTCGGACTGAAACAATTTGGCGCAAGCTATGAAGTATTTCTCGATAATATTCATCCTGATGACAGAGATCTTGTCAATGAAGCCTATAGGGATTCTTTGAAAAATAAGACTCCCTATCAAATTGTCCATCGGTTGCTGCTTAAAGATAAAACGGTTAAATATGTAAACGAAATGGGTGAAACATATTATGATGATTCCGGTAAACCGATCCGTTCCGTCGGGACTTTGCAAGACATCACTGAGCGCAAAAAGGATGAAGAACGCCTGAAAGAGTCAGAAGAGAAATATAGAACCTCTTTCGAGGGTTCAAGGGACGCAATAAACATTTTTTCCAAAGATAGACAAATTCTGGATGTAAATGAAAGGCTTGTAAACCTAAGCGGCTATTCAAAAGAAGAGCTTCTAACCATGACCATCGATGACCTTTATCCCGAAGCAAAAAAGGATGATTCAAAGGACCGGATCAAGGCGTTACTCCAGGGAGAGGAAATCCCGATATTTGAAACGTATATAGTCTCAAAAGGGGGGGGAAATATTCCGGTAGAGATAGGAATTTCTGTTTTGGAAAAAGCGTATGGAGAGAATTTTGCTCTCCAAAGCATGGTCAGAGACATCACCGAGCGCAAACAGCTTGAAGAACAGCTATTTCAGTCCCAAAAGATGGAGGCCATTGGCACGCTAGCGGGTGGTATTGCGCATGATTTCAACAATACGCTTTCCCCTATTATCGGATTTACCGAGCTGGCAATTAATAAGCTTTCAGATGAGATTGTAGCCAAAGACTATCTTGGTGAAGTACTCACCGCCGCCAGACGTGCTGAAAACCTTGTGCGGCAAATCCTTGCCTTCAGTCGCAAAGACGAGCAGATTAAAAAGCCCTTGAGGATTCAACCAATCATTAAAGAGGCTTTAAAGCTCCTTCGGTCATCTATCCCGGCAACAATAGCATTTAATGAAAATATTGAGGATGAATGCGGCCCTATCTTGTGTGATTCCACACAAATTCATCAAATTATGATGAATATTTGCACCAATGCGGCCCAGGCCATGGGAGACACGGGCGGTGTCCTTGACGTGAGATTGACCGGGGTCGATCTTGATTCAAGGTTTGCTACATTACATCAATCGATATCGCCCGGACCGCACGTGTTGCTGACCGTGCGTGATACAGGTCAAGGCATGTCCCCGGTGATCCTGGAGAGGATATTTGACCCCTTTTTCACGACAAAAGATATCGGTAAGGGAACAGGCATGGGCTTGGCGGTTGTCAACGGAATTGTCGAGGGTCACGGTGGTGCGATCACGGCTCATAGTGAAATAGGGAAGGGGTCAACCTTTCATGTGTATTTCCCATTAGTTGAGGAGAAAGAGGAATTGAAAGAAAAGATAGAAGCGCCGGTCCCAACTGGGAATGAGCGTATTCTTTGCATTGACGATGAACAGAGTGTGATTAAACTGATCAAACAGATGCTCGAGCAGCTCGGTTATAAAGTAGAGGCCAGAACAAGCAGCGTGGAAGCCTTGGAGTTTTTCCGTGAAAGACCGAATCGATTTGACCTGGTAATTACCGATATGACCATGCCGGATATGACGGGTGATCAGTTGGCAAAAAAAATGATGAAGATTCGTCCCGATATCCCCATTATTCTTTGCACAGGATTTAGCGAACGGACCTCTGAGAAGGAAGCCGAAAAAATGGGAATCCGAACTTTTTTAATGAAACCGTTCAAGATGCGGAGTTTGGGTGATACTGTCCGTAAGGTACTGGATCAAACAAATGCTGATTAATCAAATTTTATCCGATGAACGTTATCCCTAAAGACATCGACAAGATTATCAAATGTTGGTTTCTCAATACCCAAGAACCCTTTCAAATACCGCTTTTTAAAATTGCGCTTACCCGTTTTACTGTCAGCGTGATTGCCCCGAAATCCGCTTCTACCTTTCCATGGAGAATAAAGGGACGGCTCTTGTCCAGCATGCTGCAAAAGCGGTGATAGGTCTTTGGAAAAAAAGTGGCTTCAATCAGACCGGTCTCATCCTCAAAGGTCAGAAACTCCATCGGATCGCCGTGTTTGGTGCGTACCACTTTGCCGGTGATCAACAGACCGGCCACCTTGACATGTCTGCCCACCAAGCGGGACAAGTCTCTGGCGTTGACGATCCCCTTTCCTTTCAACTGATCGGCATAGAGGGTCATGGGATGCCGGTCGCACAAAAAACCGAGTACTGCAAATTCTTGTCTCAGACGTTTAAGTTCGCTCTCAGGCGGAAGTGTCGGTTTATCCCTATCCGGCCCAATGTCGAACAAATCTGTTTTCTTGGACCGAACTGATCTAGTTTTTTGCCAGCAGGCCAGCTCCCACAGCAGTTCAGCACGATTTTCTTTTGGATGGAGCGCGTCAAATGCACCGGCATAAATCAACGAGCGAGCTTCGGTATCGTCCGGTTGAACCTGTTTAAGAAAATCGGTCATGCTGGAATAGGGCTCGGGTTCCCGCTGTTTGACGATGCGCTGTTGCGTCTCGGTACCCGCATGTTTGATGGACAACAGCCCCACCCGAATAACACCGGAATTTCCCTTCCAGCGGATATCGCTTTCGTTGACATCAGGCGGCAGGATTTTTACACCCATGCGCCGGGCTTCCGATACGTATGCAAAGGTACTGTAAAATCCCCCTTGGTTGCTGATCACCGCTGCCATAAATTCTGCCGGATAATGGGTCTTCAGGTAGGCCGCCTGGAAAGAGACACGGGCATAACTGGCACTGTGGGGTTTGCAGAAGGAATACCCTTCAAAACTCATCATCATGTTCCAGATCGCTTTAATCTGCTTATCGCAGACCCCCTGCGACCGTGCGCCTGCAGTAAAACGTTCTTTGAAGTCCCGCAGCTTTCCGGCCTTGTCTTTCTTGGACATGATCTTGCGTAGACCGTCTGCATCTGCATGCGAAAACCCCGCCAGCGCAACAGCGGTTTTGGAAACATCCTCTTGATAGACCATGATTCCGTATGTTTCATCGAGTACATCTTCGAGCAGAGGATGAATTGGTTCCCAATGGCCACCATGGAGCCGTCGGACATATTCACGGATAAATTCATTGGCTGCAGGGCGGATAATGCTGCTGTGGATCACCAGATGCTCAAAATCGCCGACCTTTGCTTTTTTCTGCAAAAGCCGTGTGGCAGGGCTTTCGATATAGAAGCATCCCATGGTATTGCCTTTGGCTACATTTATCTGGGTGTCAAGATCCTCTTCCGGTTCCCAGTTGTTTTCATCAAAGACGATGCCGTTGTTGGAAAGATTTGAGATCGCATCGCGGATAACGCCTAGGGAGCGGTTGCCCAGGAGATCAATTTTGACCAGCCCGGCGTCTTCCGTGCCGTCCTTTTCCCACTGGATAATCGGCACCCCCTTGGGGGCCGGTTCGATTGGGACGTATTCATCAATGGGATTTGGTGTGATCACTATCCCTCCGGGGTGAACCGAAAGATAGCGCGGAATCCCGATAAGCCGCTGGGCAATGCGGATGATCTGTGGCCAGGGCTCGGGGAAATCGAGCTCGTCAAGCTCCGGTAACCGGCGGAGCCGGGTGAGCAGGTCATCATCGGCCTCGGCCGATCGCCAGAGCCAGGGAATACGTTTGGATACCTGGCCGATCTCTCTATCGGTGAGCCCGAAGACCTTGGCGGTTTCCCGTATGGCCATGCGGGGTTGAAAGGCCACATGGTTGCTGACCAGGGCAGCGTGTCCTTTAAACTGTTTTAATACGGAATTGAGCACATCATCCCGTTCATCCCATGCAAAATCGACGTCGATATCAGGCGGGTCCGTTCGTCCCGGATTCAGAAACCGGTCAAAATAGAGATTGTGTTTGATCGGGCAGACATTGGTGATACCTAAGCTGTAAGCCACCAGTGATGCGGCACCGCTTCCGCGACCGCAAATTCGAGGGCTTCGGGATACGATGTCCTGAACCACGAGAAAGTACGAAGAAAAATTCATTTTCTCGATGATACGCAGCTCATACTCCATCCGGTCGACAACGGTTTCCGGCAGGTCGTTTCCGTAGCGCCGGCATGCCCCTGCATAGGCGGCGCTACGCAAAAGATGCTCGACAGATTGACCCGATCCGTTGGTCCAGGGCGGAAGAACCAGATCATGTTGTGGACCGGTAAAGACCAGGCGTTCGGCAACGGCTTCGGTGGATCGAAGCACATCCGGCCAGATATCAAAGCGATGGGCATAGACTGATGCCGGCGCAAGGTATGCATCGGAAGGTGCGACATCTTTTTGGGTCAATCGGGAAAGGGATGTGTTCAGGCTGATCGCCCGCAGGATCCGGTGGATTCCAAAATCATCCGGGTTGAGGAAAAAACTGGATGGCGTGGCAACCATGGGTATGCCGAGGTATTGAGATACCCGGCGCAGTCGAAGGGCGGTTCCGCCTGGTTTGCGAGGAACAGCCGCCGCCACCGTCACGCCGGCCCCATGCCAATCCAATAAAAATTCAGGGGAGAGGGCCATGACAATAAGTCCTTTGGCGTGGGCTGGGATGGCTGTCTTCAAATCAAACCGGTCATCTGAATGGCGGTGGGTGATCAGCCGGCAGAGATTGCGATAGCCCTCGTCGTTTTCAACCAGGCAGACGGCCCGGTGGCCCGAGAGGGGGTCTGTCAACTCCGCACCGATGATCGGTGTGATCCCCTCGCGTTCGCAGCTTTTCAAAAAGGGCCACAGGCCGTAAAGGTTGTCCGTGTCCGTAAGGGCCAGCCGGTTGTATCCCCGCTGTTTTGCGGCCCGGCAAATCATTTCCGGTGAACTTGTGCCCCACATGAGGGAGTAGTATGAGCGGACGGTTAAAGGAATCATGACACATCGTGTGTCCGGATAAAGGCTTTCTTATGCCGCCAGGGTTTGTCCCACACGGATGGCGCTTGAACCAAACCGGCGGCGGATCAAGTCAAGGGTACTGACCAGGTTGTCCCTGATTTTTTTTTCTTTTTCGTATTCGGAAAAGAGCGTTAGCTGGGCAGGTGGATAGGTTAGACGATCGCAAACAAGCCGTAGATGCCGAATGCGGACACGGCGTGTCCAGGCACGCTTAAGGGCCAGCTTTGCCACGGCAAACAGAAAAAAATCATTGGCGGTTGCCGGGTTGGCAGTTGCCTGACGGATGATCCGGCTGCCGTCGGAATAGTCGAGGATGATCCCAACCCGCCTCGCCGCTGTGCGCCGTTTGCGCAGATCTGCTCCAGTCCGTTCGATCAATCGGTATAATGCGCCTTTTACCACAGTCACATCATTGGTATCATTTCCAAATTCATGATCAGCCCTTACCAGCGGCCGCTTTTGCCCGACGGAAAGGACCGGAGACGGATCGATGCCACGGACGGCGGCATACAGGTCCTGGCTCCGTCTCCCGAACACAACATCGAGTTGCGCCATCGAAAGGCGCGCCACCTGGCAGGCCCGGGCCAGATTGAATTCATAAAAACACTTCAGGTCATTTTGTTCTATTCCAGGGATGAGGTGAATCGGCAAGGGGCCCAGGAAAGCCTCTTCATCACCTGCACGAACAATATATTCACCGGTCGGTTTGACGACGCGGGTGGCAACCTTGGCTACCAGCTTATTGGGCGCAACAGACCAGATCGGGTCTAACCCCATCTCGGCCCGTATGATTTTTCGGATACGCCAGGCCACGTCCGGCGGTGGGCCGAATAATTTCCCGGTTCCGGTGGCATCGACAAACAGATGCCCGTTGTGGTCGGTCATCTCGATAAACGGTGAAAAGGGGAGGGCGTGTTTTAGAAGCGCTGTCATCGACCGTTCATAACGGTCGGGGTGGGGTGACAACACAGCAGCATCCCGGCAATAGCGCAGGGCCCGTCGCAAAGCCATGCCTTTTCGCACACCGTTCTGGTATGCTTCATCGCTCATATCATACACCGCTGCCCGTGTTGCGCCTTCAGGGGCGATAATGACCGGCCGCTTTCGCAGCCGGCTGTCCACAACCCGTTCAACCGCTACCGCGAAATCAGCCACATTTAAATGGATGATGGATCGTTCACGCATATTCTCTCCCGACACCGCGGAGCTGGGACATCCCACCAGGGCGGATTTTCGACCTCGATTTTTGTATCATTGGAGTTCAACCACCGTCAGACCCTGTTCTTTGAGCAGGCCGGTCATTCTCCGGGCGTTTTCCGGTGCCTGGGCACGGACATGATTGTTGAAAAAAAGAACCCCCCGGCGGGCCCGTTTGCCCATGTGTACAATTTTTTCTTCGACCCAACTGCTCAATTCAGCATCGGAGTAGTTGTAGTCAAACTGGTGCTGCATTTTTCCCGAACGCCAGCCTTTGGCATTGCGACCGTGAAAACGGGCATAAAAGAGGTTCGGGTTGGTCACCACATCCAGGGCAGGAAAGAGACCCGGCAGGTTGGGTTCGTCTACGGCGACCAGCGTCACCCGACGGCGTTCCAGCTCGGCGAACACGTGATCGTTCGCCCAGGATCGATGGCGAAACTCTATTGCCAGGGGAAGGCCGTGGAGTTTGTCGATCAGGGCGGCCAGATACTTTCGATTGTTCGGTGTACGGGAAAACGAAGGGGGAAGCTGGATCAACACGGCCACCAGTTGATCGGTCTGCAACAGTGGTGTCACACCATTTCGGTAATGATCCGCATGGACGGGCCACTGCTCCGGATCGATTTCATGGGTGAGGTTTCGAGTCAACTTGGCGGCAAACAAAAATTCCGGTGGGACCAGTTGACGCTGGCGCTCAATTGCATCGGCCCGGGGCATCTGGTACCAGGTGTAGTTGAGTTCGGTAATCGGGAAATGCCGAGCATACAGCGGCAACATCCGGCCGGACTTTGTATCGGGCGGATAAAAACCGGCATCAACCCACTCGGTATAGGAATAGCCGCTTGTGCCGACAAACAGACGGCAGACGTCGGGGCCTCTTGCTGCTTGCTGTGTTGCATCGATCATTACTAAAACCTATCCATCACTTCCGGTCCCCTGCAAAGACCGATCACCTTCCCTTGGATCAGGACTTCGTTAAACGCATATGTCGCCGATCTGTAGGCCGGGTTTTCAGGGCGAAGCTCAATCAGTTTTTCCCGGCGGAAAAACCGCTTGACCGTGGCTTCTTCCTGCTGGATCAACGCAACGACGATCTCGCCGTTTTCCGCGTATTGTCGGGGTTCACAAATGACCAGGTCCCCATCCACGATTGCCGCATCCCGCATCGAGTCACCCTTTACTTTGAGGGCGAACAGATTCGAACCGTGGTATCTGGCTGCATCCACTATCACACTACCGTCCCACTCCTGCTGGGCATATAAGGGCAAACCGGCAGCGATACTTCCGACGATCGGCACTTGCAGCCAGCGCATGATACCCGCGGTTTCCCGGATGCGGTTGAGCAGATGGATGGTGCGGCTGTAACGTCCCTCGCGTTTGATAAACCCTTTTTGCTCAAGTGTTTTTATCAGCTGTGATATCGCCGCGTGACTCACACCCATATCAGCGGCTGCCCGGCGCAGGCTGGGCGCCTTTCCGATTTGTGTAATCTCGCGTTTCAAATAGCTTAAAAGTCGCTCCTGTTTTGGTGTTAAATCAGGCTGCATCGGATTTGTCTCCGTTCCGGTTCTTTGATCCATCCATTCGATGAGTTATTTTGTAAAAAAGATAAAATACAATGAGTTAAATCAATTTTATTCATCTAACACTTTATATTTATAACGATATGGATACATTTATTTGATCGCTGTTGTATTTCAAAATAACACACAAAAATATAAATGTCAATGCAAATGTAAACATTAATGTGAAGTATATATATTTTCACCGGCTGTGAAGGGCAGGGGACCCATATCTGATATGGTGATTTCTGAGAAAGGTCCGCTTTGTTTCAGCTACAGGATGTGATATGGATGGGGTGAACCAAAAGGAGGCAGCATTCCCATGCAATACGGCGCCATGAATTTTCCGGTCAAACCGGTACTGAACGAGCTGGAGGAGATTGCAGCACGGGGGTTTGACTATCTGGAGTTGACTATGGATCCCCCGAAGGCGCACCATAAAGATGTTCGGCAACAGAAAAAGGAGATAATCCGTGCGCTAAATGGTCATAAAATGGATCTCATTTGCCATCTACCCACCTTTGTTTCAACAGCCGATCTCACCGACGGCATCAGAGCGGCCTCTTTAAAGGAAATATTGATGTCGCTGGAGGTGGCTGCTGAGCTTGATTCCCTCAAGGCGGTCCTTCATCCGGGTCATATTGGCGGAATGGGGTTTTTTGTAAAGGAACAGGCAAAAAAATATGCGATGGAGAGTCTCGACGCTGTTGCAGAAAAGGCGGAACGACTCGGCATGGACATATGCCTTGAGAACATGTTTCCCAAATATCCTTCTTTTGTGTATCCGGAAGATTTTGTTGAGATTTTTGAACGGCTTCCATCCTTCAAACTGGTGCTGGATATCGGACATGCGAATATTGGGAGCAAAAGAGGCGACAGGGTTTTCCGGTTTATTGAGAAGTTTCACAGCCGTATCGGCCATATCCATGCCAGCGATAACTTCGGAAAAGAAGACCAACATCTACCCATCGGGGTAGGGACGATCGATTTTTCGAAGGTGGTTAAGGCGCTGAAAAAAATCGGATACGAAGACACGGTAACCTTTGAGATTTTTTCAGGGGATCGGGATTATCTAGAGATAAGCAGACGGAAATTTTCCGCCATGTTGGCGCAAGACTAAAGTATAAAATTTATGGAGAGGTGATGTGGATGGTGCCCCGAAGATCAGCGACACTATCGATAATCATGTCCGGATGTTCGGTTTTCAGGGTCTCATAGTCCTCAAATCCGGTCAGGACGCTGATGGTTTTCATCCCTGCTGCTTTTGCCGCTCTGATATCGACACGCATATCCCCCACATAGACACTTTTGCCCATGGTAATGCCCAATCTTTTCATGCATTCAATCAGAGGGTCGGCCGCCGGCTTCATTCTGGGGGCATCATCCGAAGTGATAATCACCTCAAACAGCTCTACCACATCGGAGGCTTTCAACGGATATAATTTGATCTCCATGTCCTTCATCGGTGTGGAGGTCACCATGCCGATCCTTATACCGCCCGCTGATAATTCTTTTAAAAGGTCATCGGCTCCCAAAATCAGTTTTACCTCCCTTTGGAATATATCCGGATAAATATCCATGATCATCTCCCGGGCCTTGATGGTAATTTCTTTCTTTTGTTTTTTCATCTCATTTGGCAAAACAAAATTCCAGTCAAACCCGCCGTCTTTGATGGCATACAGGAAGGCTGTTTTTGAAATCGCCGGGAGGCCGAGCTGTTCAAATACGATCCTGATAATTTTAAAATAGATGTCCGTCGAATCGATAAGGGTTCCATCAAGATCGAATATCACGGCATCCACACGGAGTTTTCTTTTATCCAAATTATTATTCACTTTGCTGTCAGAATTGAAAAGACTTTCGCCTCACGCCGAAGGCGATGCTCCGGACCGGATCTATTCTACGGGTTGTTTTTTTTGGAAAGCACCACCGGCCTGCTGCCGGGGGCGGAAATCCCACGGCGTTCCAACAAGGACCCTTCCTGGCGGTATAGGCCGATCAGCGCCTTCAGGTAATCGGCCACGGCCTGAACTTCGAGGATTTTGCTGACCAGGAGATCCCCCTGGGCCTGGGCCACCAGGAAGCTGGTCGACCGTCCTACCCGGAATTTTTCGGTTTCTATTCGAAGCTTTTCTTCTTGAAACTTTCGCGTGGCGGCCGATGCATCGATCTGCTCTTTGGCGCGGTTGACCTCGATGTATGCACCCCGAACATCGACTTCAGCCAGTTGTTCGAGGTTGTCCAGCGCCTTTTCTGCCTGGTCCCGTTGAAGCAGGGCCCGCTCCTGTTGTGCCTTTGCATCCCGGTTTCGAAACGGATACTGAAAACTAATACCCCCCGATACATCATAACTGTCACCGGTTATATCGGTGAGCGAGTCTGAAAAGGAGTCGGCATAACCGGTTTTTCCCAGCCGGACAAACAGGTCCATAACCGGAAGAAGCCCGTTTTTGGTCCGCGTAACCTCGAGTTCTCCCTGTTGAATACCCAATCGTGCCTGGTTTAAATCCGGGCGCATATTCAGGGCCAGGGAAACATGTGCTTCCACATCATCCAGTTTTACTTCAGGTAATATCGGTTCATGGAGTAGGATGATCTCCCGGTTCCACAAATTGTTTCCCGGCGGGTTCAGAAGGCGAAGCAATCGAAGACGAATGGATTGCATGCTGCTCCGGGCATTGATCAGTCCTTGCCGCTGGAGGGCAACTTCGGCCTGAACCGCGGCCATCTCTGCTTCCGCCAACTTCCCCACAGCGATTATCTCTTCGGTTTCCCTGAGCTGCTGCTCAGCCAGCTTCAACGATTCTTTAAAAATCCCTATTCGGCGCCGGGCAAGAGCATAGTCCCAGTAGGTGGTCTCCACCTCTGCCACCAGGCTCTCGGTAAAGCCGCGTAATTCATAGTTTGATATGCGCGTTTCCAAACGGGCTTGCCGGAGCCTGGCCAGGTTCACATCCGCACCCTGTCCCCTCAAAAGCGCCTGGGTGACCGTCAACCCGGCGCGGGTGGATGAAAAAGGATCAACGTACAGGGAGGATTCGGTTGTTTGGGTCGTACCCGTCACTTCAACCGTGGTTCCGGTGGAAAAAAACTGACTGAGCGACAGATCCCCTTCATAGGTATCGGTGATGACGCTTTCGGTTGCATCACCGGACCTGGCCAGCCTTTGGGCATCGATCCGTCCTGCGGATACCTCGGCATCAAATACCGGGTCGAACACCGCCTGTTCCTGTTCCTCAGCGGTTTGTTGGATGGAAGGATTTAATCGTTCCACAAGCAACGATCGGTTATTCTCCAAGGCCGTCAATACAGCTTCTTGGATAATTATGCGGATCGGGCCTTGATGGGGTGGACCCGATTTGGAGGGGTCGGCGGCGCCCGATTTGGGTTCAACCGGCGTTACATTGCTCTTTTTCCCAATCTCTTTGCCAACCGTTTCAATATGGACCTCATCTTTTTCAAAAACCACACAGGAACCGATCAGCAGCCCCAGTCCAACCAGCGGCAGCGCAACAATTTGTTTGTGAAACACCCGATGTAAAATCAAGTGGCAATTCCCTCTACGGTATGCACTTTCGTCCTCGTTTGTTCTACTTTCTCTGATTTTCGAGCAAAAACAGAATAAATGGTGGGAATGACAATCAGCGTGATAAGTGTTGAGCTCATCAAACCACCGATCACCGCCCGGGCCATGGGCGCCTGGGCTTCTCCCCCTTCCCCCATTCCCGTTGCCAGGGGAACGAGCGCCAGCATGGTGGTCAACGCGGTCATTAGAATCGGCCGAAGTCTTCTGCGACCCCCTTCTTCAATCGCCTGTTGCAACGGCATCTTGTCCCGGCGTCGAAGCAGATTGATGTGATCGACCAGTAATATGGCGTTGTTGACCACGATGCCTCCCAGGACAATGCATCCGATATAAGATTGGACATTAAAGGTGGTTCCGCTCAGAAATAACATGACAATGACCCCGATAGCGGCCAGGGGAACCGAAAACATCACAACAAAGGGATCCCGCAGCGATTCATAGAGGGAGGCCATCACCATATAGACCAGGATCAGTGCCAAAATAAAACTCAACAGCAGCTCTCGAAATGCCTTTTGTTGTTCTCCGTAATCGCCGCCAAAAACAATACTAAAGTCTTTGGGCACGGGGATCGAACGGAGCCCTTCACGGATATCCGATAAAATCGACCCCATATCCCGCCCGCTGATATTGGCGGTGACGACCACGTACCGTTCCTGATTTTTTCGCTCGATGGTGACAGGACCGGTCTGTTGTTCGATTCGAACCAGATTGCGCAGAACAACCGGATTTCCGTCCCGGTTGTTGATGGTCAGATCGAGGATATCCCGAAGATCCATCTGCTCCGCATCTTTCAATTTGACCATGATGGCAATTTCATCGCCGGCTTCACGAAAATTGCTGGCCCGGGTGCCGGAAATGATGGTTTTGAGCATATCGGATATCTGGGAAACCGAAAGCTTCATATCAGCCGCTTTTTGCCGGTCGATCAGGATAATCTCCTCGGGCCGTCCGGAATCGATACTGATTTTGGAATCGGTCACCCCATTGACCGGGTCCACCACCGACTGTACCCGTCGGGCCAGTACTTCTGCAGTTTCAAGGTCATATCCCCGGATTTCCACCTGAATCCTTTCGCTTCCATGGGTTCCCATGCGCAACAGAAACAGGCCCCGGCCGGGCCGGGTCCGGATTTTAACGCCGGGTATCCCGAGGAGTTTCCGACGCAGCACAGCAGCAATCTGTTCGCTGGATCGGGTTCGTTCATTCTTTGGCTTAAGGGCGATTCGCAACTGACCGGTATGGGAGCCGGCGGTTCGCCAACTGGTGCCGCCGAGATAGGCGACGGTGCTTTTTGTTTCCGGGACCTCCTGTTTAACAATCGCTTCAATTTTTTTGAATACCTCATTCACGACCTCCACACGGGTGCCGACGCCCATTTCGCCATAAATCCTCACCTCATTTTGATCGGTGTCGGGCATCAACTCAACACCGATCAGCGGAATCAGCCAAAGGCTGCCGGCCAGTGCCAGTGCCGTGCTAAAAATCACCAGCAACCGGTGGTTCAGGGCGGATCGCAGCAGTTGACAGTAACTATCTTCCAGCCCTTTAAAAAACCGGGACGCGCGACTCGGTTTCCCGCTTTTTGAATACCCGGTTTGCACCACGGGGCCGAGGATTCGGGCCGACAGCATCGGGATCAACGAGAGTGCCACCACCAAAGAACACGCCAAAGAGAAACTGACCACAATCGCGAGTTGTTTGAACATCACCCCGGACATGCCCCGGACAAAAACCAGGGGCAAAAAGACGACCAGCGTGGTCAATGTGCTGGCGATGATGGCGGCGGTGACCTCTTCGCTTCCGGCAATGGCGGCTAGTTTGGATTCGACCCCGCACTCCCTGTGGCGGAAAATATTTTCCAAGACGACGATCGCGCTGTCCACCAGCATACCGATCCCGAGGGCAAGTCCGCCCAGAGTCATGATGTTCAGGGTAAACCCGCCGAAATACATCAGGACGAACGTCGCAATAATGGAAATCGGTATGGCGGTAGCAATGACAGCCGTGCTCCGGATGCTTCTTAAAAAAATCATAAGCAGCGATATCGCCAAAATACCGCCATAAAGCATCACCGCGCCGACATTGGTGATCGATCGTTCGATATAATCCGAGGTGTCGATGATCGTCGTGATTTGTATTTGGGGGATATCCTGATTCACCCGCTCGATTTCCCGGAGTACTTTTCGGGCCACTTCAACCGTGTTGGTGCCGGACTGTTTGTTGACAGCCAGTCGAAACCCGGGTTTTCCGTTTATTCTGACGATGCGATTGACCTTCTCATAGGAGTCCTCGATGGTGGCGATATCTTTAACCTGGATAGGAACCCCGTCTCGCATGGCAACCACTGTATGCCGCAACTCATCCAGGTTGGCATAGACACCGGGAACGCGAATCATCACCTCCAGTTTTCCCCGTTCCAATATGCCTGCAGGTATGTTTACGTTTTCCGATTTGATCCGGGAGAGAATCTGATCCAAAGGGATGCCCAGGGCTTTGATTCGGTCCGGGTGAAGACCGACTATAATTTCCCGATGGAGTCCCCCCCGGATATCCAGGGCAGCCACTCCGGGGATTCGTTCAATCCGATATTTCACCTGATCGTCGATAATTTGCCGCATCTGAATCGGATCCAGATTGCTTGCAGCCCCCAGAATCAGTATCGGAAAGCTGGCCAGATCATACTTGCGGATCGCCGGGCGTTCCACATCATCCGGAAGCCTTGGGATGACGCGATCCAGCCTTTCCCGAATTTCGTTTACAGCTTCGTCCAAGTCCGTACCCCATGAAAAGGAAACGCGGGCCCGGCTGATGCCCTCCCCGGAAACCGTGGTCACCTCTTCCACGCCGGGGACCGCACTCATGGCCTCTTCAATCGGCCGGGTAACGAGTTCTTCAATCTCCTCCGGGCTGGCATTTTCATAGATGGTTGTGATGCTCAAGGTCGGATAGGTGATATCCGGCATCAGATCGATCGAAAGCCGGCTTAGGGAAACACCACCCACTATCAAAACAATCAAAACCGCCATCACCACAGAAACCGGCCGATTAACGGCAAACTTTGAAATTTTCATCTCTTTTTTTCCGCATCCTTAATGACGCCGCGGATGACGCCCTCTTTGTCTATCTTTTTCGAACTTTTTAGAGACGGCACTTTGCCCGGCAGAAGAATGGCAGATCCATCTTCCAGGAGGTGCTGCCCCACCGACACCACGTTCTTCGCTTTCAAAGGGCTGACGATTTCAACCTGGTCTTCATTGACAACTCCCACGGTTACAGGAACAAATCTGACGGTTCCTTTCTGCTCGACCGGGACGAACACACCCTGTTTTCCGCCCCGTTTCACAATTGTACCCATCGGAACCACGGTCACGGCGTCTCGTTTTTCGAATTCAATTAAAACCCGGGCAAACATGCCCGGTTTCAACAGCTGATTTTCGTTTATAATTTCGATCTCCACCCGTGCCTGTCGGGAGGTTTCCTTCATCAGCGGAGCGAGCCGAGCCACTTTTCCAAAAAACCGCCGGCCCGGGTACGCATCAGAGGTAATAACTGCTTCCTGGCCGATCCGGACCTTGGGATAATCGCGTTCAATGACGTGGATGACGGCTGTCAAAACGCCGATATCAAGGATGGAAACGATCGGCGTATTGGGTGCCAGCATGGCCCCTTCGTCCACAAAACGTTCACCAACGACCCGGTAACCGCTGTCTACCTCCCAATCGACTCGAATTTTTGCATATGACAGCCGCACTTTTGAAGCTTTCAGCGCTGCTTTTTTTTGGGCCACCTGGGCTTCGGCCACCTTTAATTTGGCCTGCTGTTTTTTGAACTGGGACTCAGCAGCATCCAGTTCCGATTCTGAAGCGATTTTCTTTTTTCGAAGGGCGACGGTTCGATCGAGCTCCCGTTTGGCTATCTCTAAAAGGCTTTTGCTTTCTTCGGTGTTGGCCAGGGTTACTTCCAGTCCAGCGCGGACCTGATCGACCTGTTGAAGATATTCGTCGTCATCGAGAACAGCAATCAGATCGCCTTTATGTACCCGATCGCCAATATCAAAAAAAACCTTTTCCAAACGACCGGCAATCTTCGGGGCGACCCGAAACTGGGATCTGGGTCTTAAAGTTCCGGTGAAACGGCCGACATCACGGATGGTTGTCTTTTCAACCGGCAAAATTTCAACAGCCACCGGAACTTTTTTCCGCTGCCGGTGAAACCCCTCTTTCGAGGCAGTGGCTTTTTGATAGATCTGCCAGCCCAAAACACCGACAAACGCCAATAAAACCACAAGAAAGAAAAATTTTTTCATTTTTTATCTAGATCCGGGTGTATTGTTGGAAAATATGTCATTGAATTTCGGAATCGAAGCACTCCGATTCCGCGAGTATGGCAAAGCTTCATCTCTATGTCAAGCCAACGCCGGCAGCAAATAAAATTCATTCTCATCCAACCTTTGTGGTCTATGACGAAAATTCGGATAATTTTGTTTACAAAAAAGAGGGTGTTCAAAAGGAAAATCAGATCCCTTATAAGTTCTCAATATCCTTGTTATTCGATTTATGATTTTTTAAAGAGAAATGGATCATCAAATATTGAGCCTTTTTTCGCTCAAACGGAATTGAACAACTGAAGGACGTCCCCTTCTTTTTTTCCGTTTTTTCGCTGCAGGCGATTATGTTTTATTAGTTTAACCTGGAAACTGATAAAGGAGAAGTAATAATATCCTGAAAATCCCGTCAATCCTGTCAGAATATTTAGAAAAAAGATTCAGCTCGGTGTCCTGCGGACTCTGGTGAAGTCGGCGATTAAATTAAAGGGAATACTCAATAGGTAATTGGGCTACGTATTAACTCCACAGAAAAATAGGGTTGTATTTTTATATGGTTATGATAAACATACATATTCATCCAACTATTCACAAAATATGGCTTATTAAAAATAGTTCCATATCCAGAAAACCTTAAACTGAGGCTGCGATGAAGTATACATCGAAACCCCATTTCTTGAAAAAAGAGGTGGGGTTTTGTTATTTTGGGTCTGCAAATTCAAGTGGCCCGAGAACGTGAAAGTAAGGGGCAAATGTCCATATTTCACCATCGTCCCGAAAACTGTATTTTAAGCTTCTTTTACTGTTATTATGGTTGGTTACCGTGGCCCGACCCCAAAACAAAAAATATGCAGTAGCCGTGGTGCCAACCGCCACCTACCTGCGGTGTCATGAAGGAGGATCAGTATGGCAAAGATCATGGGGTTTCCCGCTACCAGTCAAGACGATTATCAGCTGAATGTGACCAACATCATGCAGCATGCCGCCCGCAGCTTTGGCCGACAGGAAATCGTCAGTCGTCAGCTGGACGGAACCATGTTCCACTATACCTATAAAGATGCCTACCAGCGCATGCAGCGCCTGGCAGGGGGCCTGATCACTATCGATGTGCACGTTGGGGATCGCGTCGGCGTGCTGGCCTGGAATAGTCACGAAAATTACGAGATTTATTTTGGCCTTCCGGGTATGGGTGCGGTCATGCTCCTTTTGAACCTTCGCCTCTCGCCTCAGGACCTCAGCTACGTGGTCAACCACGCCGGAGCCCGGTTCATCATCGTCGACCAGACCCTGCTGCCCATCGCTGAGGCCATCGCCCCATTATGTGAAACCGTCGAAGGCTGGGTGATCATTACGCGGCCCGGGAACACGCTGTCCGACGTCAAGACCACGCTCGCCAAGGTGTACGCCTATGAAGAGGTGCTCGGCCAGGCAGCGCCAACGTATGCCTGGCCCACCATGGACGAACGTTCAGCCTACGCGGCCTGCTACACCACCGGTACAACGGGCAAACCCAAAGGCATTTACTACTCCCACCGCGATGTGTATCTGCACTCCTGCGCTATGTCCCTCAGTGCGGAAATGACTTTGCAAGACACGTACTGCCAGGTGGTGCCGATGTTTCACGCCTTAGGTTGGGGGCTAGCCAAGGCGGCAACCCTGGTCGGGGCCAGACTGGTGTTCCCGGGCATGTACACGCTCGAAACGCTCGACGCCCTGTCCCAACTCATGATCAACGAACACGTCACGGTCAGTGCCGGTGCGCCGGCTATCTTCATGCCATTGCTCGAGTACATCCGCGGTCTGGAAGAAAAGCCCGACCTGACCGGCGCGCGGCTGTTTTCCGGCGCTACCGAGCCGCCTGTGGCCATGATGAAAGGCTTTTGGGATCTAACCGGGGCCGAGATTATCCACGCCTATGGCGCTACCGAGACCTCGCCGCTGGTCACCATCAACCGGCTCAAACCGTGGCTGGAACGCGAGCTTACAGAAGACCAAAAATGGGACCTCAAACGCAAGCAGGGCTTTTGCGTGGTCGGTCTGGATATCAAAGTCGTCGACGCTTTGGGCCAGGAGGTGCCGGCGGACGGCGAAACGCCAGGAGAAGTCCTCATCCGCGGTCCCTGGATTACCGGTCGATATCACGACGCTCCGGGCTCTGAGGCGCAATTTACAGAAGATGGGTATTGGAAGAGTGGCGATGTGGGCACCCTCGATGCAGAGGGCTACCTGAAAATCACCGATCGCCTCAAGGATGTGATCAAGAGCGGTGGGGAATGGATCAGTTCGGTCGATATGGAAAACGAGATTATGTCCCATCCGGATGTATTGGAGGCGGCCGTGGTCGGCGTGGCGCACCCCAAATGGCAGGAACGGCCCCTGGCACTGGTTATCCTGCGGGACGACGCCATAGGCAAGATCGGCGACGAAGATATCAGAGCGCACTTGAGCAAGACGTTCGCCAAATGGCAGCTGCCCGACAAGGTTCTCTTCGTGGATCAGATCCCCAAAACTTCGGTAGGCAAGATCGACAAGAAGGTCATCCGGGCCGAACATAAGGGGGCTTACGGCGGATAGAAGGAGGACGATGGTGATGAAAAAATTGATTTCATTAACGATATTACTCATGGCAGTGTTTGGTGGTATTGTGTTTGCTGAAGAGCCTGCGAAAGAGCAGGATGTCTGGAACAATCCCAAAAACATTAGTGCTTCAGTCTGGTTCATGTCTGATTACGTCTTTCGTGGACTTTCCAACTCTGATGAAAACCCGGCAGTTCAAGGGAGCCTGGACTATACTTTCAAGGGGTTTTATGTGGGAATATGGGGGTCCAACACCAGCTCTACCGATGCGGGCATCGAGATTGATTACTACGGCGGTTATGCCGAGTCGTTTGGGAACTTTGGCTATGATATAATGGCAATTTATTACAGCTATCCGGACGGCGGCAGTAATCCGGAACCCGACTACTTTGAAGCGCATCTGGGACTGACCTACACATTTGCAGGCATCCCTCTTACTCCCACTATAGGCGCAGGATACAACTATTCACCTGATTATTTTGGTGAGGACGGGACCGCTAACTATGTCAATGGTACGATAGACTTTGCCTTGCCATATGGATTTACCCTTGGCGGCGAAGTCGGATACCAGGATGTTGAAGGCGATAAGTCTACAGGCGATGACATAGGCATGGACGGCGGTGACGGGTTTCATTACGTACATTGGAGAATTAGCCTCACAAAAGAAATCCCAAAATGGTTCGCTCTGGACCTAGGCTACCATGATACCGATGATGACGCACAGGACTTCTTTGGGGATATCGCCGATCCGCGTTTTGTTTTTACTATATCGCGCACCTTTTAACATTGTGCCTGGCCATACATAATGCTTTATATTTACTTGAGGGGTCGGGAAGTTTATCCCAAGACTTCCTCTTGGATTTTGCAAGTTGATTTACCTTTTTGGTATGCGATGAATTGATGCAGTTGAATGGTTAAACCCATTGCTGCAAAGAGCCAGCGGATATTTTTTCTACCTCTCATCCAGCAGATGAAAAGAGGGCTATCCCCATTTCGCAGCAAAAATGTGAAAACGTATCAGCAATATTGACATTTTAAAAAATCTGAGATAACCATAACATACTTGAAATTTTCACAATTCTTGGAATCTCTCAATAAATCTGTAATTTTGGTAATTCTGACCCAAAAGGATGGTATAACATTATTAATGTTAGGTGCCGATGCTTATGAGAAATCCATTTAGATTCTTCGTTGAATTGATGCAACAGCCGGTATGGATACCCATCTGGTTGTTTTTCCTGATGATTATTAATCTTGTGAGTTTGGGCTTCTGGCATGAACCGTTAGCAAAACTCATCTTTATTACCTTTATGATTTCCGCGATGCTGATGATGGGTCTATATTCACGATTTGGATTTGAGAAGATTCTAGGGTTAGGGCACATTCTTTGGGTCCCGCTGCTCGTTTACGTTCTGATGTAGCTTCCTATCGTTGAGGTCTCTTTCAAAAGCTACTTGGTTGTTTTGTCTATCTCGATCGCTATCTCCTTGGCGTTCGATATCACTGATGTATGGAAATATTTCACAAACCGAAAGAGCACCTAACCTTTAAGGATTGATACGATCTGCAAGATCGTTTTCCATCCATCGCTCAAGAAGCCCGGTAAGGGTATTGGTAATAGGGAGGAAAGAGGCTGTACTCGGGGAAGGGTCCGGTCACGGCATGTCTTAGATTTCGATTACCAGATTGGATACCGGGCGGGCGCAGCAGAGGAGTACCTGGCCCGGATAGGGAGGATCCAGAGGCTCGAACGTATAATCGACTTCTCCTTTTAAGAGTTCGTACTGGCAAGAGTGGCAGATGCCGGATCGGCAGCTAAAGTCCGGGAAGACGCCTTGTTCTTCGGAAAATTCGAGCAGGTTCTCATATTCAGGGTCCCATTTAGCGGTAATCCCGGACTCTGAAAAGATAATCTGATAAGCTTCCTCTTCCGCTGCTTTTTTCTTTTTGCGGCGCCTTGCTCGAGTTCCCTCCTGCAGCAGGGCTGCCGGGCCGAAGAGCTCGAAACGGATGCGGCTTTCCGGCACGCCCCATTCCCACAACCCCCTCATCATAGAATTCATAAAAGGCGGCGGTCCGCAGAGGTAAAAGTCCATGTCTTTATTGGGCAAAAGTTTTTTCAAAAGGTCAACGGTCACATGGCCCGTGCTGTCGTAGTCCCGGCCCTTGACATCTTCGGGCCGGGGCTGGCTGTATCGGATGTGCACGGTGATGTTATCGTTTTCCACCGCGGTCCGGCGCACATGCTTGCACATGGCATGGTGAATGCCGTTGCGCGTGCCATGAATAAACCAGGCCGGCCTGTTTTTACCGGAATCGACGATGGCGTTGAGCATACTGATCATGGGAGTCAGTCCCACACCGCTGCTGATCAGAACCACCGGAGTTTCCTCCTGCGGATTGAGGAAAAAGTCGCCGCGTGACGCCGCCACCTGCAGCCGAGTGCCGGGTTCCACCAGATTATGAAAATAGTTGGAGCCGGAAATGATTGCCGGATCGTCGGGTGGTGATTCCCGCTTGATGGTGACCCGGTAGTATTCGGCGTGACAGGGGCACTCCGAGAGAGAGTAAATACGGATGATCGGTTTGGGTTGGCCGGGCACGCTTAGCCTGAAAGTAAGAAACTGACCGGGCAGATAGATCGGCAACGGTTCTCCGTCTTCCGGCACCAGATAAAAGGAGGTAATGGTCTGGCTTTCAGACACCTTCCGATCAACGATGAAGTTTCGGAATCCCTTCCATGCCCTTTCCGGCGTCTTACGTTTTTTGCCCCTTTCCCCAGCGGCAGCCAGGATTTCTTCGAAAGCGCGGCTCCAATCAGGCGGGATCGCAGGGATGCGCAAAAGCCGACGAATCCTTTTCTGGTTGTTGTAATCGAAGTAATAGAGGCGGGCGAATTCCCACACCGTAATTTTCTCCGGTCCGACTTTAACTCGCTCGATCGAGTCGCCGGCGCCGACTTCCCCCTCTTCTAAAACCCTGAAGTAGAACCCCAGCAGGCCGCTGGTTATAAACTGCCGGGAAAAGCCCGGCAGGTCCATCTTCATCTCCAGTTTGAAACAGGGCAGACGGGGTTGGGTCACTTCGAGCAAGGCACCCCCGATCCGGAAGACATCGCCGATGTGAATCCGGTCATCCGTCATGCCTTCGACTGTTAAGTTTTCACCGAAGTGTCCATAACCGAGATCGTCCCGACCAAGCTCCTGCTTCCAGTAGCGAATATTTTCAAGATCGTAGACATACACGGCTTTGTAAACTCCCCCATGCACCGTGAGATCGGCCTGTCCATCGCCGTCGACATTGAGCTTGCGCACCATAACCCGGCCGGTCACCGGCTCGTTGTAGATCCCGGTACTCACTCTGCGTCCCAAGTGGTCCACCGTCTTGGGCACAGATACATTCACTGATACCAGCTTCATGGCTCCCCCTCCTTGTTCTTCTTCCATCTTAGGAACTGTCGATTTCGAGATGCATGGTGCTACCCTGCAGGCAATATGTTGAATCGCCACCCATCATGTTTCCAATCTACACTTTGAAACCCCGCCGTTTGATACTTCATCGTCCCCATGACCTGTTGTCCTCTTTAACTTTAGTAACTTGTATGATCCTTCACTAAGTTCCGGAGAGTATGGCAAAGCTTCATCTCTATGTCAAGGCAACGCCGGCAGCAAATAAAATTCATTCTCATCCAACCTTTGTGGCCTATGGGAAAAGCGGGGACATCCTAAAAATATAAGTTTATTATTTAGGTTGATCTGTGTTATTGAATTATTATGGCATGGCACGCAGAGCTCGAATTGATGCTCCGTGTGCCCTCAATCAGAAGACAACAGGGTCAAATCTTCACGGGCTGTTGCCCAAATACCATTCTTGTGGTTTTGGTTAGATATAGTGGGATGGTTGCTTTTCTAACCTATTGAAATTATTGAATGCCCAAATTAGCAAAATTCAAATTGTAGTCACTTTCTTGTTTGGGCAACAGCCCGTTCATTCTTGACAGAATTGCAAGAAAAGAGAACTTCCATTCATTACAGAAATCGTACACTCGTTCGTAGAGATTTTACCATAGATTTTGGGCCCATTGGAATATTGTTTTACAACCGATTAAAAAATTAAAGAGGACATCATGCAAAGAACAATGAAAACAATCGCAGGCCTTTTTGCGGTTTTCCTGCTTTTTTTCATAAACGCATTGGACGCCGTACGAGCCGAGAGCGTGCAAAAACACGATCCGGCGGGGAAATCTTGTCCGTACCTGGACGTCAAGGAGGTGCAAGGATCTAAGATTGTTTTCCTCGAGGACACCTTCGATTTCGGCCGGATTCCAGAGAACAGGCGGGTGACCCATACTTTTCGCTTTCGGAACACGGGAACGGCGCCGCTGTTGCTCGCCAGACACGTCAAAAGCAAACCGATAGAGGGCTGTTGATCCCCTGAAGTGGTTGTAGGTTCTGCAACCGTCAAGCCGGGCGAAGTCGGCACGATGAATGTCTCCGTCATCATGCACGAGGGGATGGGCGGACCGCATCTCTTCCATCTTTTTGTCAAATCCTCCGATCCTGAAAAACGGGAAACCCTCCTCCGGGTGCGAGCCGATATTGTCTCCTTGGAGACGTGGAAGCGGGCTTACCCCCGCGCCTTTTATCTCCCCAGGGAGGTGGCAAATTTACCCCTGCGTATGGAGAGCGTGGGGAGCGACGCGATGACCTATGTCCGCAGGGCTCTTGGCCCTGACGGGCAGATAAAGAATGCCTACCTGGGCCGATACGAAAAGAACAAAAAGAAAGTGCGCGTGTTGGTCTCAGAACATACGGACGCGGAGAAGGCCGGCACACTTTTCTCCGCCATGCTCGCAAAGATAGCGACGAAGCCCGGGGCGGCCAATCACCATAGGAAGATGGACGTTGGGGGTTATCCGGTCTATGCGTCGAAGACCTCACATGAATATTTCTACTTCCAGAGCGGCAATAAGGTGGTCTGGCTCTTTCCGGACAGCTCTGTAGCCAGGCAATCTGTAGAAGAGATGATGAAACATATGCAGATTCAAGGATTGTGAAAAATGACCGCAACATAACAAATCATTTGATGGAGCAGATAATGCTTGGTAAAAATAGAAAATACAAAAAAATACGCAGTGTGACGATGAATAAACTGAATTTTATGGGTTGGATGTTTATTTTAATTGTCATGTCGATCAATATTCCGGAAGTATTCAGTGCACCTCAAACTTTAAAAGATGCTGAAAACAAAGAATTCAAACAGACCGTTGTAGAAGAAGGCGATTCTGTGACGGTGCAGTATTCCAGCAAGGACCCAAGTGGTGAGGTGTTCGAAAGCGAGTCCATCAGATTTCGGGTGGGAATGGGCACGGCGTATAGAGGAATTGAGAAGGCTGTGCTTGGGATGAAAAAAGGTGAAACAAAAACAATTGAAGTATCGGCATCAGATGGGTATGGAGAGACTGACGCCGGGAAGATCGTGAAAATACCTCGGTATCGACGTATGCCCCGACAAAAAAGGATCGCTTTGAAGACGTTCAAACGAAGAGTCAAAGAAGGACCGATCGAAGGAAAAAGATATGCCTTGCGTGGTATTCCGTGGCCAGTCAAGATTTTGAAAGTGGAAGAAGGGAAGATCCTATTGGACCTTGCTCCCGAAAAAGAGAGCCGGATACCGGGCACCATAGGCTATACCCTTGTCACCTATGACGAAAAGAGTGTCACGACGACTCTTGTCACGGAGGCCAGGGTCGGAGAAAAATTAACAACCAATGATGGACAAAATGCAACAGTGGTGGCAATAGACAACAAAAATATCACTTTGGATTTCAACCATCCATTAGCCGGGAGGCGGGTGACTTTCGATTTTACGCTTGCCGAGCTGACCAAAAGAGCGACGGTGACGATACCCGATCTGCAGAAATGGGAAACAATTGATCGGCTCAGTTTCGCTGAACTTCGGGTGAAATATAGGGAACTGCTGACCTTCGCAAAACCCTACATTGTCCGTGAAGGCATAAAGAAACTTGTTGTTCCCGCAGGGGTTCCGGACATCTACGGGCAAGAGCTGGGTATCGAGTTCAGTCCCGAAAAAGCCGACAAGATGATAGCAATTCTCCGACAATTTGAAGACAAGAAGTTGGATAAGGTGCAGCTGGAGGCCTACATCCGCATTGGCGAGAGAACCGCTTGTGAATATTGTTGTCAGGCGAAGACGCTTGTTCGCAAAGATGGTGAGCGTGCGTGTGGATGTGCCCATTCTTATGCCATGAGGGGCTTGGCCAAATATCTCATTCTGAAACACTATGACAAGTATTCAGAAGACGAAATATTAGAAGAAATCAATCGTTGGAAGGCCCTGTTCTTTCCGAAGCAATCGATTCAAAAAGTTATTGCCACCAGCATGAGAAGTGACGAATTTGATCTTTCCATCTTGCAAGAGATGCCGAATATGGTCGGCGGATGTTAGTGAGGACAACAGGGTCGCGCAGAAGTCTGGTGAAGAAATCTATCACGGTGTTATAGAAGATGGCAATAACGTCATTTCTTTTTTAATGCGCCCAATAATCGTTGCGGATAATCGGTCATTACCCCATCCACGCCCAGCTTCAACAGACGCTTCATGGAATCGATATCGTTGATCGTCCATACCTGAACTCGCAGGTTACGTTTGTGGGCCGCTTCAACGAATCTCCTGTTGACAACCTGGAGCGCACCATATTTTTCAGGGACCTGCAAAGCCAGAGCGTTGGGCGAGTAAATTGATTCCAGGCGCATCTTCTGCAGCAAATAAAAAAAAATTACTTCCGATGTACCGGCAGATGTGGCTGCCCCTGGGCATATCGAGCGAAACTTTTTCAAGGATCCGGCATCAAATGATGCAATCATAACCTTTTGTAACATGTTATGATCTTGGATTATTCGGCAAAGGGTTGGTATCATAGCAGCCTGGGGTTCCTTGATCTCGATATTAATTCGCATCTGTGGAAATTCTTGAAAAACTTCGGACAGGCTTGGAATTTTAATACCTTTACCACGTAACGGAAACGTATTGCCTCCGTCCGGTGACCAACGATAGGCAGCATCCAGTGTATGCATATCAGCCAGGTTGTAATTTTCTATTGATCCGGTTCCATTTGTGGTTCGATTGACGGTTCTGTCGTGAATAACTACAAGTTGGCCATCTTTTGTAACGCGCACATCAATTTCAAGCACGTCAACGCCTAATTGCACCGCACGCTGGTAGGTGTAGAGGGTATGTTCGGGACCCAGGCTGAGCCCACCGCGATGTGCAATGACCATGAATTCATCCGAATAGAAATATGGATGGTCAGGGGCAGGTTTAGCTACAAAACTAAGCACCCAAAAAAGAATTAGAAGAAGTATAAAAGATCCGAGTATGTATTTTAGGGATCTTTTAGCGATAGCGATTTTCATGCGAGTTTTTTTTGTCATACTGTCACTACTAGACACAATAAATAATTGCCAGTTTTTCATGCCTCTGTCAAGTCGCCTTCTATTTTATGGTTTTGCATCAGTGGAATAGGGGACATTCATTGGAATATTGATTGATAACCGATTGGGATGAAGATAACAGGGGCAGGCCTTGAATCTTGAATGCCAAAGACAACGAGAGAGGTAAGGGTAGAATTTGGGAAAAGGGAAAACCAAACCCCGTTGTAAGGCAAGAAGTTATATTAAAAAAGGATGCGTCAAAATCAATATTTCAAATAATGTAATGGAGGAAGACAGATTATCTCCATGGTATCTCAAAATAACTTGCATAAATGCAAAAACCATGGTATATATTTTATATCCCCTATTTAGTGCCTGGACGTGAACGAAAACTGTCTTTTTAGCCCATATCCGCGTTGGATATAAAATTGTAATCCTCGGAATACAGGGGGTATGCCTGCGGTTAAAATTTTTATCCGCCTTGATCTGAACAAGAAATCCTAGTTTTCGTCCGGGCACTAAATAGAAGTGAACCGCATTTAAAAAACAGGGGGATCAAATGAAAACAAAGATTCACTTTGTTTGGACAGGAATGATTTGTTTAATGATCTCAACCGGTTTTTTAGCATTATTCGTCCCCGGCAATGCCTGTGCCGGTTCTACCAAACAGGAACTGGTATTCCTGACTTGGTCGGAATACATGGATCCGGACATAATCAAAGAGTTTGAAGAAAAATTCAAAGCCAAAGTTAAATTCATTTATTTTGAAACTGAAGATAAAGGGAAACAATTGTTAGCTCAAACAATGGGTAAAGGGTACGACGTGGTTCTGGCTATCGGGGTAAACACCTTGAGTTATATCAGACGAAATTGGCTTGTTCCCTTAAACAGTGATCAAATCCCCAATTTAAAACATATTGATCCAAAATGGTTTTCGGTAAATCCGAAGATTACCGCTTATGGTGTTCCCTATCTCTGGGGTACCCTTGGAATCGCCTATCGCAAGGATTTTATCAAAGAAAAAGTAACAAGCTGGAAACAACTGTTTGAACCCGATGAAAAATTGCACGGTAAAATCCTCATGATCAATGATGCACGAGACGCAATTGGTATGGCCCTAAAATATTTAGGGTATTCCATTAATTCAACCAACCCCGAAGCATTGGCAAAGGCGGAAGCTCTTTTGTTAGCGCAAAAACCATTTGTCAAGAAGTATGGTTATCTTGTATTAACAGAAGACTCAGGTTTGGTGACAGGCGATTACTTGATGGCCATGCTATACAACGGCGATGCATTAGCATTGCAGGAAATTAATTCTCAAATAAGCTTTTCCGTTCCTACGGAGGGAACCAATATTTGGATGGATTATTTGATGGTGATGGAGGCATCAAAAAAAAAGGAATTAGCGATGTCCTTTATTAATTTTATCAATGAGCCTGAAAATGCGGCTAGGCTCGCTTTATACGTCAACTTTGCTTCCCCTAATATGGCTGCCAAAAAACTACTTCCACAAGATCATCTGGATGACCCAATCATCTATCCGAATAAAGACGTCTTAGACCGATCGGAATTCACCAATGAGCTGCCGCCGCGGGTGCAGAAAAAATACAACACGATTTTTTCGAAAATACTACATGGCCTTTAAAAGAAAAAGTGACCGGCAAACCGAAAATAAGTGGTTATAAGATAAATTGTTTTTTTCATGAGCCTTAGAGCCAAAATAATCCTAGTGCTAATGCCCTTCTTAGTGCTACCGCTTATCATAATAGGATTAATCGCTTTTGACCGCCTGGGCAATTATTCTCAAAAAATGATCTTCGCGCAGACGTTCATGCTCCTTAACCAGGTAGCGGATAATGTTCAGGCCCATTTGCGCACAGCGAGGTCCAATATAGAACTTTTTGCCAGTTCAGAATTGCTGAAAAATTACCTCCTGATTGATGATGAGGCGAGCCGATACGCCGTGATGCAAGCTCCCCTTCTTAATCTCTTTTCCAGCTATGTGGAGGGTTACCCGTCGTATTATGAAATCCGTGTAGTTCTGCCGGACGGCTATGAGGATACTCGATTCACTGCGGAGCAGATACCGAATATCAAGGAAGAGGAAGGCAGGTCTCACTGGTTTAAGGAACTTCGCAAAGAAAAATCTGATGTTCATATGGAGTTTTTTGTAAATCCTGATAATCAAGAACTTGCGCTGCTTATTTCCAAAAGGATTCTTTTGGTTAACGATGCTGTTGCTGGCGCTTCAGAAAAACCATCCATCAGAGGCTATCTGGTTATTACCATCCGTCCGAATTTTATTACAAATCAGGTGACGGAAAATATAATCGGACAAAGCGGCTTTTTATTTTTTACTGATGGAAATGGACTTATTCTTGCACATCCGGATAAAAAATATTTCTACGAAAAGATTTCATCAGAAAAATTTAGAAACATGAGCAAGTCTGCAGAGAAAGAGGCGCCTTTAAAGACTGAGTATCTGGGGCAGCCGGTTAATGTTCTGGGGCGACAGCTTGCCCCGAATTTATGGGTATTTGCCATTTTACCGGAACAGGACTTGGTGGCCGATAGTAAGCGTTTAAGAAAAACGGTGGCGATTGTCACGCTATTCACAATTCTTTTAATATCATTTTTATTATATTTTCTTATAAATTGGCTGCTTTTAAAGCCTATTGGGAGATTGGTTCAGGCCAGCAGCAATGTAGGTCTCGGCGACTTAAGTGTCAGAGTAAAAGTCAAAACCAAGGATGAAATTGGCGTGCTGTTTGCCGCTTTTAATAAAATGGTAAGGGATATTGAAGCTTTTAGCGATGAAAATAAAACACAGCGGACTAAATTGGAACATAAAGTCAAAGAACGAACCGTACATTTGCAATTGGTCAATGAGGCGTTAACTACCGCAAAAATGGAGGCAGAGGCTGCCAATGCAGCTAAGAGCGAGTTTTTGGCCAATATGAGCCATGAAATTCGGACACCGTTAAACGGAATTATTGGGATGTCAGATTTGGGTATGGACGCCCATCGCAATGACAATCCAAGGGATATATTTCATACTATCAATTCGGAAGCCATCTCATTGTTAAATATCCTCAATGATATTCTTGATTTTTCCAAGATAGAGGCAGGAAAGTTTGAGCTTGAGGAGATCCCTTTTGATCTCAGAACCATGCTGGCGGATATAGCCAATACGCTTGCGCATCGAGCAGTCAAAAAAGGGTTGGAATTAATCTCATTTCTTCCACCTGGAGTGCCGTCGCGATTAATTGGCGACCCCGGTCGTTTGAGGCAGATACTGACAAACCTTATCGGCAATGCTTTAAAATTCACGCATGAAGGGAAGATTTATATCAAGGGAGAGATGCTCGACGATTTCGGCGACAAGGTCAAATTCCGTTTTATTGTAAAAGACAGCGGCATCGGGATACCCAAGGAGAAGCAGGCCACAATTTTTAAGAGTTTCACCCAGGCCGATGGATCAACTACCAGAAAATACGGTGGAACCGGGTTGGGGACCACCATATCAAAACAATTATCAGAGCTTATGGGAGGAGAAATTGGATTAGAGAGTCAAGAAGGAAAGGGGAGCACGTTTTGGTTTACGGCGGTTTTCAAAAAACAGATGGAGCAGAAAACGGATCGGGTAAAAAAGGCGGTTGATTCCCTTGATTTAAGGGTACTTGTGGTGGATGACAATCAGACCAGCCGGCATATTTTGGTTGAATACCTCAAATCCTGGGGTTGCCTGCCGGTGGCGGCATCAGATGGAAGAGAGGCTTTAGACATTCTCAAAGAGTCAGTTTTATTAAAGGAGCCTTTCAATCTGGTTTTGACAGACTTTCAGATGCCGAAGATGAGTGGTTTTGACCTGGCAAAGGCGATCAGAGAGATCGACGCCTTAAAAAACATATCGATCATCGTCCTCACTTCGGCCGGGCAAAAGGGCGATGGGAAGCATTGCAAGGAAATAGGGATAAAAGGCTATCTGACCAAACCAATCAGACGGGATGAACTGCGAAAGGCCATCGGATCAATTTTAGACCTCGCCACAGACGATGAATTTCAGGAAGGCCCACAACTGATTACACGGCACAGCATTGCCGAGGCGGCCGGCAAAAAGGCGCGAATCCTTTTAGTCGAAGATTATCCGACCAATCTTCGCGTCGCCGAAGAGTATCTTAACCGGGGCGGGTATCAGGTGGACACCGCCGAGAATGGACAGATGGCCCTAGAGGCGTTTAAGCGAAAGCAGTATGATTTGATTCTGATGGATATTCAGATGCCTGTAATGGACGGCTATGAAGCGACAGAGGCGATCCGCGACCTGGAGGCCCAACGGGGGGGGCGAATAGGAACCGAAAATAGTAACCGCAAACCGGGCCAGACCCCGATCATCGCCATGACGGCCCATGCCATGAAAGGTTATCGGGAAAAGTGTCTTGCAGCGGGAATGGACGATTATATTTCCAAACCCATACAAAGGGATACGCTTTTGGCCTTGGTGGGCAGATGGGTCGGGGCAAACTCGAATTTGGAAATACAGCCCGGCCAAGCAGGTGCCCGGCCTTTAGCCTCTGCCAAGGCTGGGAAAATAGCGGACCTTGACGACCCGGCGCATAAGGACAACCCCCCCATGGATTTCAATCGCGCCGTGCAGGAATTTGAAGGCGACAAGGAATTGGTATTGGACCTCTTGAATGAGTTTTTGGAAAATGTCAAAGATCAGATCGAAACCATACGCCGGGGCATCTCCGTGGGGGATGCCGAAATCGTTAGAAAAGAGGCCCATTCCATTAAAGGCGGTTCAGCAAACCTGACCGCACACGATCTTTCCAATGTTTCGTTTGAGCTTGAACGTATCGGACGATCGGGCGCCTTAGATGAAGGTGTTGTGGTTCTTGAAAAACTCGAAAATGAGTTTCGACGCCTGGAGACCTTTGCAGAGGGAATGCAATTTGATTAGGATAACAAAAAGGGATCGGTAATGAAAATTCTAATTGTAGATGATGAAGGTGTCAGCCGCACGAAAATGGATGTTATCGTAAGGGGTACTGGACACGAAACGATTATCGCCAAAGATGGGCTTGAGGGATGGGAGATCTGGAAACATCAAAGGCAGAGAATCGTTATCACGGATTGGGTTATGCCCAAAATGGACGGTTTGGAACTATGCCGAAAAATTCGGGAAAATGAAGGCAGTCAATATACTTTTCTTATCGTCGTAACAGCAAAGCAAGACATGCGATCCATTATTACGGCTATGGATGCAGGAGCGGATGGGTTTATTTCCAAACCATTTGTCAAAGATGAGGTTGCCGTGCGAATCAAGTCCGGTGAGCGAATATTAAGAATTGGGGAAAGAGATATTGTAATTTTTTCCTTGGCGAAACTAGCCGAGTCACGAGATCCTGAAACGGGCAACCATCTGGAACGGATGCGATTTTATTCAAAGACACTGGCCGAATCGTTAGTCGAATCAAAGGATTCGGCACCCGAAATAGACAAACTGTTTGCTGATAACATTTTTCTGACCAGCCCCTTGCACGATATTGGCAAAATCGGTATTCCCGACTATATTTTGCTTAAGCCGGGCCGATTAGATGATAAGGAATTTGGGATAATGAAAACGCATACTAGTATCGGATTTAACACCTTAAATGATGCGTTAGTAAAATTCCCGAAAGCAGACTATTTGCAGATGAGTGCTGAAATTGCGCGCTCACATCATGAAAAATTTGATGGTACAGGTTATCCCGATGGCTGGAAAGGATATGATATTCCGCTTTCAGCGCGTATTGTGACATTGTCGGATGTATATGACGCGCTGGTTAGCAAACGGGTCTATAAGACAGCCTACAGCCATGATCTGGCCAAGTCCATCATTGTAGATGAAAAAGGAAATCATTTTGATCCCATAATCGTTGAAACCTTTTTGGCGTGTGAAAATCGGTTTATTGATATTTGCAACCAGTTTAGTGTTGAAAAATAGGATTCTTTCAGTATTTCGAAAAAAATGAGCAGGGATAAATTCTATATATCTTATTTAATATAGCAATAAGTATGAAATATTTCTGTTTTATAAGGGTAATACAAGGAATCTTTTCTGTAGATAAACACTGTAATCCATTTTCAGAAAAAAATAATTTCGCTAAAGTAGAAATTTTCGCTTGACACTTCGGCTTGGGGTCGGGCAATGCTAAGTTCCTGAAACATCAGAAAAAGACTCTCACAAATGCCCACCCCAAAACAACCTGCTTTATTAGGGCGACTTGATGCTGATAAATGGATGGTGTATGATTAAAAAGCGTTGCGAGTGAATCCCACTATGGATTGAAGGGGGTGGAAATATGCGAGCTTTTGCGATCATCGCTATTCTGATCGTCCTGCTGGTTACCGTTTACCTTGTCAGCCGAGATACTACCTCACGTATGTCCGAAAACGAGGGGCAATCGAAAATTACGGCAATCGAAAAAGCAAAGGAGACAGAGAGGAAGATCGACCAATTAAACAAAGTAGTTCAGAAGAGACTTAAAGAAATACAGAGTGAATAGTTGGTGATAAATCCGCTCAGCGCTGTTGCACCGTTTATAACCACGGGTGTGCACACAAAACACTAACAGGTCGGATGCCTCAACTGTTATAATGAAAGAATTATGGAAGAAACTTCGGGAGACGCATAAGTTGAGGGTTGTAAAATAGGCGGTCTGGCATGACAACACTATAGATTTACACTCTATCCGAGTCAGGAGATGAAAAATGAATACAGAAGACTTGGGAAATTCAAAGATTCTGAATTTGCTTTTCAAACCAGCTGGAGTGATTATGGAGAGCAGGCTTCGACAGTGGCTCTTGAACCCCGTGAAAACCCTGCGAGGTGCTGGCATTCAGCCGGTAATAGTACACAACTTTAAAGTTTCACTTACTTCGAACTCAAAAAGGAAATTCTATTCTATCATATTTCTCCTCACCCTTATGCAGAGATTGTGAAACTAAAAATGCTCTTTAGCATTCTGTAAAATGATAAACCATAGAGGCATATAGAATTATGGAAAATTCGAGACTACCCTCAAGATGGGATGAAACAACTGACGTTCTCGTAATCGGAAGCGGGTTTGCTGGCCTGGCTGCAGCAATAGAAGCTAAAAGCGCGGGAAGCTCGGTGATTATAATCGAAAAAATGAAAGGCCGGGGGGGAAATTCCATCATCAGCGATGGTAATGTATCAGCGGCTGGACCGCTGTTGCAAAAAAAAGATGGAATTGAGAACTCACCGGAGCTCTTGTATAACGATATGTTGAAAGCAGGACTTGGTCTCAATTATCCAGATCTAGCGCGAATAGTGGCTGAAAGGTCCGAAGAGGTCCTGCAGTGGACCATTGATTACCTTGGTGTGAAGTATAAAGAAAGGGTGGACCAATTTGGGGGGCACTCAGTGCCTCGTACTTATATCACATACAACCAGTCTGGATCAGGGATTGTCAGAGCTCTATTTTCCAAGGTCAAAGAACTGGGAGTGAAAGTGAGAACACATGCGTATCTCGAAAAGCTCCTCCAGGATACCGATGGCTTGGTGAAGGGTATAAGAATCCGTGATGGTTACGTATTTCCGGATGCGGAAAGCGGGACACCCAAGTGCATGAAGGCCAGAAGGGCGGTGATTCTGGCCACAGGAGGATTCGCCAATGACATCGCTTTTAGGGTTATTCAGGATCCTCGACTTACCAGGGATGTGGACAGTACCAATCGAGCAGGCACCACCGCCGAGGCATTGATCGAGGCCATGAGGATTTGTGCAGCCCCTGTCCAGCTTTCTTGTATTCAGTTGGGGCCATGGACCTCTCCTGATGAGAAAATGTATGGTGTCGGCCCCTTGTTCGCGGATTATATTGTCTTCACTTATGGGGTGATGGTGGACCCGGCTACCAGCCGACGGTTTGTCAATGAGTTGGGGGACCGTAAGGCCTGCGCTGATGCCATTATGAATATCGGCACGCCTTGCATCGGAATCGCTGACACGGAGGGGATTAGACAATCCGGCCAGATAATAGACAAATGCCTGAAACGAGGCGTGGTAAAAAGTTTCAAAGGGTTGGAGGATCTGGCCGTGGCTTACAATATCCCCCTCGAAGCCTTACAAGAGACCATCGACAGGTATAATAGCTATGTGAGAAATGAAACAGATGAAGAGTTCGGAAAGTCCATTCTGAAAGGCTCAAAACCCCTGGTAAACCCTCCTTACTACGGCGTCCGTTTATGGCCGAAAGTGCACTACACGATGGGTGGCATCCAGATTAACACCAAGGCCCAGGTGATCGATTTGAGCCACCAACCCATAGAAAGACTGTATGCGGCTGGTGAGGTTACCGGTGGAATACATGGGGCATGTCGCCTTGGAGGGCTCTCGATTACGGAATGTTTGATTTTTGGACGCATTGCCGGCCGTAATGCAGCCCAATGGTGATGTTCGAACTATGTTTTGAAGCAAAGATTACGGCTAGATCCGCAATTTGGTATTATCTTGAATTTTTTCGATATCTCCATACGTATCACACATTTTTCGAAGTTGTAAGAACTGCCATATAACGCCGCATTGAAAAAGATTTGAGTTTCAATCATGATGAACTCGTAAAAAGTCATTTGCGAACGACTTTGAGCATTTTGGGATAAAGCGTTTTGTTAGGTGATACGTTAAGAATTTCAAGCTGTTTGAGGAGGTTACGACGAGTTCTTGAAATTTAGTATCACCTATCTAAGCGCCCCAAAATGGTCATTTAGAGAGCAATATGGCCTTTTTGCAGTTCATCAATCATTAGGGGAATTTTTGTGAACGCTTTCAAAGATTATTTGCATTTATTGCGCACCTATCCGCGTTATTTGATTTTTGGCATGTTGCACATGTTCTATTCCAGTCCGGGGCAAACATTTGCCGTGGCTATTTTCGTTCCTTCGCTCACAGCCGCATTCGGTTTGAGCGCCGGTGGATTCGGACTGCTATATTCCACAGCTACTTTAGCCAGCGCCTTGGTTCTACCTTTCTTAGGGCCTATGGTGGACCGCCATAATCTGCGGATCTACAGTGTTTGCGTAGGCGTAGGAATGATGATCGGCTGTCTGGTCACCGCCACGGCAACGATTATTCCGCTTTTATTTACTGGGATCTTAATGCTGCGTCTATTCGGTCAGGGGCTTATGACCCAAATCGCTGGTGTGGCTACAACCCGGTTTTTCGGCGATCAAAGAGGAAAGGCCCTGGCCATTGTCGGGGTGGGATTTTCCGCGGGCACAGCTGTGTTTCCGGTTACCTTAGCATTATTAATCTCAATTTTCGACTGGCAGGCAACAATGGTCATAGTGGCCGCCTTCTGTCTTTTTCTATTTATGCCAATCAGCCTGGGTTTGCTTAAAAAAACCGATCGATATCAACAACCACCTCAGACTAACCTTGAATCCGGTGAGGTGGGCGGAAAAATATGGACGCGGAAGGATGTCCTGCAAATCCCGTTTTTCTATTTTTCTGTGCCCATGGCCTTATTAATTCCTTTTGTTAGCACCGGTTTGATTATTCATATAGGAAGTATCGCCGATCATAAAGGCTGGTCACTGGAATGGGTGGCGGCGTGGTTCGCAATTTCGGCTATCACCGGAAGGATCGGCTCTTTTTGGATGGGATCCGTTGTGGATCGCTACAAAGCCCGGACAATTTATCCTTACGTGCTTATCCCTTATATTTGCGGACTGATTATTCTTGCTTCGGGAACCCATGCAGCTACGGCCCCGATATGGCTTTTCTTTTCCGGGCTAGGTGTTGGTTGCACAAACGTGACCATGTCCGTACTTTGGGCTGAATCATTCGGTGTTCAATCTTTAGGGGCCATTACAAGTCTAATCATTTCAGCCTCGGTATTTGCCACGGCCCTAAGCCCGGTTCTATTTGGGTGGCTTATCGACCTTGGCGTGCCTATCACTGCAATTGTTGTCGGCGGTATTGTCCTAACGATGCTTGTATCTATTCTGGCTTTCCTGTCGCCGGATCCTTCAAAGAAGACGGACTCGCAGTTTCTGTCCACTATCACATCAAATAATTAACCCACCTAACTGCTAAAACCTGTGATATTCACCTTTTTGTTAAAAAGGGCAGTTTGAGTTGTACAGCCATGATTTGATAAAAACCGGAACCAAAACCATATTGGATATACAAATTGTATCTTAACTTAAAATGGTGAATCCTATCACATGGATTTTCCTTTTTTATTTGCCAAAAGCCGCATTTTTCAGGACTCCAATTTGACAGCAACCGTAAAAATGCGATAGGTTGCATGTATCAATTTGCCATACTTCAATCTTTTACACAGAGGGATATGCCAATGAATCATCATTCAGATGCAAAGATTATGGCTGTTTTCTGCGACTTCGAAAATGTTGCCATCGGCGTTCGGGATTCAAAATATGCCCAGTTCGATATTGCCAAGGTTCTCGAGCGGTTGTTGCTGAAAGGAAACATCGTGGTAAAAAAGGCCTACTGCGATTGGGCGCGTTACCAGGATTACAAATCCGCGATGCATGAGGCGTCTTTTGAATTGATCGAGATTCCGCATGTTCGGCAATCCGGTAAAAACTCGGCGGATATACGCATGGTTGTCGATGCGCTAGACCTTTGCTACACGAAAGAGCACGTGGACACCTTCGTCATCATCAGCGGTGACTCCGATTTTTCCCCGCTTGTCAGTAAACTTCGTGAGAACAACAAGACCGTCATTGGCGTCGGCGTTAAAAATTCGACATCAGACTTGCTTATCGCCAATTGCGACGAGTTCATTTATTATGATGATTTGGTCAAACACAAAAAGCCTAAGGAAAAAACGTCGGCAAGCAAGGGCAAACAAAAGCCTTCTCGCACACCAAAAAGCAAAGATACCCCTTCCACTGAGAACAAAAAGCAGGAGGCATGGGATCTGATTGTCGAGACTTATGAGGCCCTTTTACAGGAGCGCGGAGAGGAGGAAAAGATATGGGGTTCCATGGTCAAGCAAGCCTTAAAGCGCCGCAAACCGGGCTTTAGTGAATCCTATTACGGTTTTCGATCTTTTGGCGCCTTATTGGAAGAGGCCGAAGCACAGGGTATTCTTGAACTTGAACGAGACCAAAAATCGGGCGGCTTCAGAATCAAAACCGTGCATAACATTTGATTTTCTGTATAAAATAAGGGGCTTTCCTGATTGATTGTACAAACGTAAATTTATAGGGGTTTTGAGGACTGGAGTGAACCCATCCGATTGCACAAAAAACAATTGAGTGTTAAGACAGGGTTAAAGCCTCTCCGAAGGGGAGGAGAAAGGACGATATTATGAGACGCAGACGGTTTACTTAACTTAACATCAAAACCAGTTAAAATTTTTCTTCGGCGGCGCGCTCGCGTTCTTCCCGACGAAGAACGGACTTCTCCACAATTCAGTTAATTTTGCACCCAAACTCTTGCAGTATTTACCCTGTTGCAGTAACGGCAGGGCTCATTCAGGCGCTTAACAGCTAATACTGCAAATGGTTTGAAATGATCAAGAAATATCTCGACCGTTCTTTTCGGTTCCGATTGAAACGAAAGCGGTGAAAAATGGTATCAGCCGATTGGGTCAAACGCCTTAGAAGAGAAAAACGGCAAGCGGCGGTATATCAGTATCAGAAGGATTGTCGTTATTTTGCCCAGATAGCCGAAAGCTTAAAAGAAGCCGGCGCGGAGGAATTATCTGAACTCGGTGCCGAAGATGTCAGGCCGGAATTCAGCGGAATTCGTTTCAGGGCGGACAAATCAACCCTGTATCGAATTAATTATCTGACCATACTTCTTTCACGATGCCTTGCGCCGTTAATATCATTCGCTTGTCATGATACCGATACGCTGTATCAGAAGGCCAAACAGATCGAGTGGGATGATTTTTTTGTGGAAGGCAACACCTTTGCCGTGTCGGGGAATGTTTCCGACAGCACGATTTCGCATTCAAAGTACGCTGCCCTCCGCCTTAAAGATGCGGTTGCCGACTATTTCAAAGAAAAAACCGGTCGGCGTCCGGATGTATCGGTAAGGAATCCGGATATTCTGCTGAACCTTCATATAAGAAACGATAAGGCAGTAATAAGCCTCGACACTTCAGGCGGCGCGCTTCACCGGAGAGGGTACAGAGAGGAGACCGTTTCAGCGCCGATGCAAGAAACCGTCGCCGCCGCGATTATCCGATTCAGCGAATGGGACGGTTCTGTTCCTTTATATGATCCTTTGTGCGGTTCGGGAACCCTTTTGTGTGAAGCGCTCATGCGGTATAGCAATATTCCTGCGGGTGTTTTCAGGCATCGATTCGGTTTTGAGTTTCTTCCCGACTTTGAAGGCGCTGTCTGGAAGCAGGTAAAAAAAGAGGCCGACGGACGCATCCGGAAACTTCCGAAAGGGCTGATTGCGGGCAGTGATGTGTCCGCGGAGGCTGTCAGTGCAGCACGGACAAACCTTATGGGACTCCATTACGGAAATAACGTAAGCGTTGAAAGGGCGGACTTCAGAAAGCTGCCCGTCCTTGAAGGGCATGTAATTGTAACCAATCCGCCTTATGGCATTCGGATGGGGAGAGACGAGAACCTTGAAGTGTTTTATAAAAATCTCGGTGATTTTTTGAAACAGAAATGCAAAGGCTCGGCCGCTTTTGTTTATTTCGGAGAACGGGATTATATCAAAAAAATTGGACTGAAAGCATCATGGAAAAAACCGATCAAGGCCGGCGGGCTTGACGGTAGGCTGGTTAAATACGAGATGTACTGAGAACCCTTTCAAAACAACCCTTTCCATTCGGAAGAAATGGGCAAACAAATCAATGAATGGCAGTCGCTTAGTTTATTCAACAAAAACAGGCCGAATCTGCCCTGAATGCGGTAAGCCGGTTTCCGCATGCTCCTGCAAAAAAAAGAAGGTTGTTAAAGCCGATAAGCAGACAACAGGCTATCCCAACGACAGCACCATCAGGATACAGCGGGAAGTCAAAGGGCGTAAAGGTAAAACTGTCACAACCATCCTTGGTGTCCCGCTTGAAAACGAGGAATTACAGAAATTTACCAAGACATTAAAGCGCCGCTGTGGTGCCGGCGGATCCGTTAAGGACGGAGTTATTGTAATCCAGGGGGATCACCGGCAAACACTATTGGATGAGATCAAGAAACACGGATACACCGCAAAGCTCGCCGGCGGTTAAAACGCAAGGAGAAGCGGGACAGAAGGAAACAATAGTAGACAACGAGGCCGCATCAGATGATTTTTCATCATTCAAAGTGGCCATTCAGTTTAAGGCTCTTCCTAGAATTCCGGTACCTGCGGTTTAATGACGCGGATAATCTGTACCCGGCCCAATGCAGCATCCTGTTCAGGCAGTCCGCGGAAATATTTCTCGATCTTCGATCCATCGGAATCGTGGGACGTCTCTTACCTGGAACATTATCAAGGGACTTCAAAAGGACGCTTATTAAAATGAACCCAGTTCGACAAATCGCATTTGGATATTCAACTCAATGTAACATTAGATGTGGCCATTGTGTTGCCGCAGACGCGTCGTCCGGAACCGCAAAAATGGACTTTGACCGAGCGAAAGATATTATTCAAGAGATGGCCCGTTGTCATGTCACGGGCATAAGTTTTACAGCAGGCGAACCGCTTTTGTTTTTTGATGATATCTGCAAATTGATTCAGCTCTGTAGGGAAAATGGGATCTATTCAAGAATTGTTACCAACGGATACTGGGCAAAGACACGGGAACATGCGGATCGTGTCGTTTCAGAATTGATGTCAAATGGTTTGTCGCAATTACGGCTCAGTTACAGTCGCTGGCATCAGCAACAAATTAACCGTGAAAACATCGTTCACGCGGCGTTAAGCTGTCAAAAACATGGTCTTGATTATTTTATCTCCTTTGTTACTGATTTTTCAAAAAAAGATGATTCGTTTGAACAGTTTCTGCGAGATCGTCACTTAAAATTTTTTCCGGAGCCCGTCATTTATTTCGGCCGTGCAGGTGAATTCAATCGCCAACGGATATTTACAGATTATCGACCCAATGTGTGTTCAATGAATCCATACCTTTCGCCGGAACTGGATATGTTTGCCTGTTGTGACGCGGCAAATCGCTTTTCAAAAACACACTTTTTATATCTTGGAAACCTTTGCAATGATAACATCGACGCGTTGTTTCAGAAAAGGGAAACCCATGTATTATATCATCTCATCAGGACCATGGGGCTTTCAAACATGGCTTCCTATTTAGGATTCAAGGCCCGTGAAATTGTTCAATATAGAAAGTGTGAATTGTGTGAAAAGCTTTTTAACTCCAAAGAAAATCTGCGCATTCTGACAAAATCGGCTACGTCGGATTTAATCAACTGGAGGCGGTGAGACCTGCCAACGACGAAGACAACGGATCAGCCGGACCCACACGGACAAAAATAAACAGGGGTCCGCCCTTGACATTTGACAAATCATGCAAAGAGGTACTGTACCGTTACACTGAGTTGGTAAAGAAGGGCTGTAGTTGTTGAAATTTTTTAAAACTGCAACACGAAACCGATCATCGAACAAGTTTTAATCAAACAAACAGTTTGGCAATATGGGTGCATCGGCGACAGATGAAAACAGGATGTAGATGATAACCATTGACAGCAAATCATTGCGTATACCGGTGCTCGCCATCGGAAAGGGCTGGCTGGTGGTGGATAAGCCCGCCGGTATTACCGTGCACAACACACCCGGGCGAGATGTTTGCTCCCTGGTATCTGCGTTTATTCAAAAAGAACCGTCTGTTTTAGGTCAGATAGATATGGACTCGGATTTCAGCGTCAATCCTGTTCATCGGCTCGACAAGGAGACAAGTGGCATTATTCTTCTGACCACCTCCCCGAAAATGTGTCGAATTTTTTCACTGCAGTTTGAATCCCGTCAGGTAAAAAAACGTTATGTTGCTATTTTGCATGGTACGTTGGAAAACCCGCAAGGAGACGACCCGTGGGGAACGTGGCACTGGGCGCTTGCCAAAACCGCCGGCGGACGTCTTCGGCCCGAAGGCGCCGGCCGACGGCAACCTGCCAGGACGCTTTACCGAATTCTTGGTCGCAGTGCCCATTACACGATGGTGGAAATTGACCTTCTCTCCGGCCGCAAACATCAGATCCGGCGCCACGCAAAGCTGTCCGGTCACTCAGTGGTCGGTGACGCACGTTACGGCTCCAAACGGGCTGCAGATTATTTGAAAAAAAATTTTGCCTTTGACCGTCTTGCACTGCATGCGCACGCGCTCACGTTTCAACTGCCGGGGGGAACAGAGCCGGAAACCGTCACAACACCGGCAATTCCAGGCCAATTGCAGAAACTATTTAAAAATGATCGGGAAAACTGATTTATACAACGAAGCTACCATATTGTGGGTCCCCAGCAACAGATAAACGAAAGTGAGAGCTCCCGCCCTCTTGCGACCGTGGTTAAAGGGTGCTAAAAGCATCTTTCTATCCAGGTAGCACTTGGATAACCCGGGCAATCGCCCTCAACTACTTGATGATCGCATTGATATGATCATACTTGATTCCGTTACAAAAAAATTTGGCGCCTTTGCCGCGGTCGATAATGTTTCATATACGATTCAAAAGGGAGAGTCTTTTGCATTGCTTGGACCAAACGGCGCCGGCAAGACGACCATCGTACGGATGCTTCTCGATTTTATCAAACCATCCTCGGGCAGCATTACAATCGATGGACTGCCTGCATCCGACCCGGAATCCCGCAAACATATCGGATATATCGCCGAACAGCACATGATCCCGCCGTATCTTTCCGGATTTGAATATCTGTCGCGGCATGCTTCTTTAATCGGACTGTCCGGGAAAGATGTTGAAAAGGAAGTCGACAGGGTTCTCGAGATTGTTTCCATGAAAGGGCAGGAAAGGATAAAATCCGCGGCGTACTCGAAAGGCATGAAACAGCGCATCGGTCTGGGGGCTGCTCTGCTGGGACAGCCAACACTGCTGATACTGGATGAACCCATCACCGGGCTCGATCCGATCGGCATCCGCGATGTCAGAAAAATTCTTGAAAACCTCCGTGGCAAGGGAGTGACCGTGATCTTAAGCTCCCATCTGCTTTCAGAGGTGGAAAAAACATGTGAAACTGCAGCGATCATGTACAAGGGGAAAATCCTTATCAAGGATACCATTAACGCAATCGTGAAGGATCACGAGACGCTCGAAGATGTTTTTATTCGATATATAGAGCATGAAAATGAATAACGTCATAAAAATTATGGTCTACACCATACGAGATCAGATGCGGCATAAAAGTTTTTATGTTCTCCTGGGCCTTTCTATTCTATTTATATTGACGATCCGCGGATGTTATGACGGCGGATATACTGTTAATGGGAAAATGGTGGATAACGTTACGGTTGCCTGGTATTTTTCAAAAATTGTTTTCCATCTAATTGCCGTTGGAATGCTTCTGATGGCTTCCATGATTTCAATGAAGATATTCAGCCGGGATCATGAGGATGGAAGCCTCGTTTTGTTTCTTTCCAGATCTGTTTTCAGATGGCAATATGTTCTCGGCCGGATCTCCGGCACCTGGGCACTTTGCCTTGTTTTTATGTTTATACTTCACTTGACGATCTTTTTAACGGTATGGGCAAAAACAGGAACCATTATTTCGGGATACTTGACCGCATCTTTGGTATGTTCGATCAACCTTCTTTTTGTGATTGCATGCGTCTGCTTTTTGTCTCTTTTTATGCCGGATTTTATCAGTGCGCTTTTTACCATGGGAATTCTGTTCGTTGGTTTTATTTCCGATGGCGGTTATCAGGTTATTAATAGTGCCATCGTAAGATCCGCTGTTCCTTCCTCAGTCGATTTGGGACCTGCTTTATGGAGGGTTTTATACCCCAAGGTTTTTATGGTGCAGGCCTATGCCGATGCAATCATCAGCAAAAGCGAATTTCATAATATGGGACCTTTTCATCCCCTTCTGAATCTTTCCTTTTTTATTCTTTTAATAATGACGTTAATGTTGGGCTGTTTTAATCGAAAAGAGATTTGAGATGTTATCCTTTAAGATACGTTGTACACGCAACAAACAATTTTTTATAAATATTTTAAGGTGCTTATGAACGAAAACCACACAATAAAAATATCAGAAGAACTAAAACTTAAATATAGTCAGGTCCAGTCTGTTTATGCACTCCTTAAAGAGGATGCAACAATACCCTTTATAGCCCGATACCGAAAGGAAGCAACCGGAAGTCTTGATGAAGTCGCAGTAACCTCGATACGGGACAGACTGCTTCAGCTTAAAGAGCTTGATTCGCGCCGGGAAACGATCCTGAAATCGCTTGAGGAGCACGGCCATCTTACGGATGAGTTAAAAGAAAAAGTGATAGAGGCTGAAACCCTTTCGGTTTTAGAGGATATATACCTGCCATACAGGCCTAAGCGCCGCACAAAAGCAGCCATAGCAAAGGAAAAGGGGCTTGAACCGCTTGCTCTCCTTATTTTTGATCAAAAAGGTATAGATCCGGCCGCAGAAGGTGCTGCATTTGTCGATCCTGAAAAAGGGATCGAATCGGTCGATCAGGCACTTGCAGGCGCACGGGATATTATCGCCGAAATAATAAACGAAGACCAAAATGCACGCGTCAGGCTCCGTGATTTATTCGCTGCAAAAGGTATGTTTATCAGCAAGGTTGCATCAGATATGGAGGAAGCAGGTTCAAAATACCGGGACTATTTTGACTGGAAAGAACCTGCTGCCCGTGCACCGTCTCACCGTATACTCGCAATGCGTCGGGGGGAAAAAGAAGATATATTGAATCTAAGCATTGTTCCTGATGAAGAAGAAGCGCTTGAAATACTCGAATCTCTGTTTGTAAATGGAGATTCCGATGATTCAAAACAGGTTAAGATAGCAATCAAAGATTCCTACAAAAGACTACTTTCCAGATCAATGGAGACTGAACTCAGGGTTGCAACAAAGGAGAAGGCTGAAGCCAAAGCAATACAGATCTTTGCGGAAAACCTGCGGCAGGTTCTTTTAGCTTCACCCCTTGGCCCAAAAAAGATTATGGCTATAGATCCCGGATTCAGGACCGGATGCAAAGTGGTATGTCTTGACCAGCAGGGTAATCTCCTACATCATGATACTCTTTATCTGCACATGTCTGAAAAAAAAGAGACCGAAGCTGCCGGGCTTATTAAAAACCTGAACGAAAAATTTGAGATAGAGGCTGTTGCAATAGGAAACGGAACCGCTGGGAGAGAGACTGAGGCTTACATTAAAAATCTTCCCTTTTTGCAAGGTATACAGGTATTTATGGTCAACGAAAGTGGTGCGTCAATATATTCGGCATCAGAGAACGCAAGAGAAGAGTTCCCGGATCTTGATCTTACATTCAGGGGTGCTGTTTCAATAGGGAGACGCCTGATGGATCCGCTCTCCGAACTCGTAAAAATAGATCCAAAATCGATCGGAGTCGGCCAGTACCAGCACGATGTGGACCAATCCGCCTTAAAAGCAGCACTCGACGATGTGGTTACAAGCTGCGTCAACAGGGTAGGGGTCGATATCAACAGCGCAAGCATTCAACTTCTAACCTCTGTTTCGGGTTTAGGACCTCAACTGGCAAAAAATATCGTGACGTACAGAAATGAAAACGGACCTTTTAGTTCCAGAAAAAAGCTTAAAAAAGTTCCGCGCCTCGGCCCAAAAGCGTTTGAGCAATCAGCTGGTTTTCTCAGAATAAACAACGGCAAGAATCCGCTTGATGCAAGCGCAGTACATCCTGAATCGTATCATATTGTGGAAACGATGGCGGCAGATCTTGATTGCACTGTTGCAGATCTGATGAAGGAGAGCGAACTTCGAAAAAAAATCGATGTCTCATATTATGTCACTGATACTGTGGGCCTTCCCACCTTGCAGGATATCATTGAGGAACTGGCAAAGCCAGGACGTGATCCGAGAAAAGGGATAGAAGTATTTGCCTTTGAAAGCGGTATAGAAAAGATAGAAGACGTAAAATCCGGGATGAAGCTTCCGGGTATAGTGACCAATGTTACTGCTTTCGGAGCCTTCGTCGATATAGGGGTTCATCAGGATGGGCTGGTTCATATAAGCGAGTTGTCAGACACCTATGTAAAGGACCCTGCCGCAGTAGTAAAGGTAAACCAGAAGGTATCGGTAACAGTAATCGATGTTGATCTTGCGCGAAACAGGATCTCCCTTTCAATGAAAACCAACGCCAACAGGGAGAAACAAAAAAAGAAAAAATCATTAAGGAAAAAAGCACAACAGGTTAAGGCTAAACCAGCAGATAAGAATAAACTCTTTAATAATCCTTTTGCCGATTACTTTAAATAAGTGATAGCGACATTTCAATCACAAAAGATAACGGGGTCAATTAAAGCGTGGACTCCATTGTCCTTTTGTCTTGTACCGGTGAATAAATCGGTGATATAAAAATGCAATTAACCTAAGAAAAAGGAGGGAAAGGAAAATGAATAAAAGCGATTTGATTAATGAGGTAGCCAAAGTAGTTTCGAACAAAAAGGAGGCTCAGGCAGCTGTGGATTGTATTTTATCAAATATTACGAAAGCTCTGAGGAACAAAGAAGTAGTGCAAATTTCAGGGTTCGGCAGCTTTAAGGTAAGCAAAAGGCAAGCCAGAAAGGGCAGGAATCCACAGACTGGCGAGGAGATCAATATCGAAGCGAGAATGGTGCCCAAGTTTGTTCCCGGGAAGGCATTGAAGGATGCGGTGAAATAGAATAGCATCAGATAACGGGGACAAGGGGAATAATAGGATGTCCCCGTTTATTAAGGAATGAACACGTGATATATAACTCCGCCCCCTGCTATAATATTTAGAAATGGCAGATCGGATAAAATCTATATCATTGGATACCAACTCTCCGGAGCGGTATCGAAAAACAAACGGTTCCATGTAGTCCTCCAAAAAATGTGAGAACTACATACAACAAAATTATAACTGACGTCAGCTTTTTTTGATTTTTTTTAAAACTATTTTTCAAAAAGTTAAAGCGTTACCTGTTTTATAAGGGTAATAGAGGGAATCTTTTCTGTGTATCAACACCGTTAGGCGATGTGCAAATTTATAATTTATTACAAAAGGAGATCAGAATGAATATTTATGTAGGAAATTTGTCGTACGAGGTTACTGAAGAAGACATACGGCTGGCTTTCGAGCCATTCGGGCAGGTTGAATCTGCTGCTATTATAAAAGACAAGTATAGTGGTCAATCAAAAGGTTTTGGATTCTTGGAGATGCCCTCTAAAGCTGAAGCGCAGTCTGCAATCGATGGGCTCAATGGCACAGAATTAAAAGGAAGAACTCTTAACGTGAATGAGGCTCGCCCTCGCACCGAAAGTCGGCGTGGTAGAGGAGGACGAGGGGGAGGGCGTCCTTTCTAGTCCAACAGATATACGGAGCATAGGATGTCCCCATTCATGGAAAATATTTAATGAGCTTTCGTTTTCTCCATACAGGTGACTGGCAGTTAGGGATGACCCGGCACTTTTTCTCTGAAGGGGTTCAGGAGAGATTCGCCCAATCCCGATTTGATGCCATCCGTGAACTTGGGCGCATTGCCGAAGAAGAAGATTGCCGGTTTATGGTGGTCTGCGGGGATG
>DRHF01000375.1 GCA_011049715.1 Desulfobacterales bacterium | reverse complement strand
TCAGACCCCGGTGGTGTCCTGACTGCTCGCCCTTTTCGCATCCCAGGACTGCTGCCTTCCGGCATATGCACACCGTCGGCTTTCATCCACCCTCGGATGGACTTATCCTTGTGACCACAACCATTTTGTATTTCGGGGCTCAATCACACAGCCTGCACCCTCGCTCAGCCCAGCTTCAGACTCTCCTTACGGAGTTTGCCCATGGGCTTCGCTGTTGGCCTGCTGGCTAAGCTTTGGCCAAGTGGGACTTTTCCGACTCAGTCGGAGTCACCCACTGGGTAACACTATCGAGTTTCATCCCGATTATACGGGAATCCCAACGACTCGGACTTCGTTGGGCGCGAGCATATATCAAACTGATATGTCAGGTTTTGGTGGGCTGGAAATTTTTAAGGTATGTATGGAATATCTGCACAAAACAGGGGTCTGAAAAAGTTGGTTTTTACAGCAAAACATAACCTCGGCCTCTAACAATTTAACTACAATATATAGACATGAGGAATTGGACTCTACAACCTTTTCAGGACCTCTTTCGTCTTAGCAAGCCAATAATCCATTCCCATCTCTTTAAACATCGTTTCGGCCTTTTTCAAAATTTTCAAAGCCTTGTCTTTCTGCCCTGAATCGACATAAAACGCTCCCAAAAAATGATACCCCGTAGCGTAAAGGGTTTTTAATTTCAATTCTTCCAGGATCTTTATGCCCTGCAAAAGCGAATCTTCCGCTTTCTTTTCTTCGGGTTTCTCCGCTTTACCAAATATCCTTCCCAATAAAATCCAAGCGAAACCTTCTGTCCCTTTTTGGTGCATCTTTTGGGATAACTTCAACGCTTTTTCAGCATGGCCTTGCGCGTTTTCTATATCGTCTGATTCAAAATGAATCATACCGAGTAACCAATAAAATAAACCTAAATCAATTTGTACACCCGCCTCCTTATAATTTTTTAGACCCTTCTCTATACTCTCTCTTGCGGTTTTAAGGTTCCCCAGCAGAAAGTGGGACCAACCTAAATTCAACAATGCAGGAGGGAGAAGGAAAAATTGTCCTTCTTCACAATATCCAATTAAGTTTTGTAAATGCGCTATCGCGTTTTTACCATCCCCCCTAAAATTTAGTAACCAGCCGTATTGCAGTTCCAAAACTGCCAAAGCACCTAGGTTTTTTATCTCAAGCGCAAAATTAAAACCTTTTTCTATTAGAGATATCGCTTCTTCAAAATTCCCCAACATAGCCGAACAGTTCGCATACCATGCATGAATAACTGAATATAAATTATATGGGTTTTCAAAAGATTCAGATTGTCTTTCGGTTTTTTCTATCAGGGCAATAATTTTAGGGGCGAGATCGATTACGCTACTGCATTTTCCTGACCACCAGTAAAGTAGGCACAGATACCCTCCAGTTGAAGCCAATAATCCGATATCATTTATTTTTTCTGCCGCTTTAAAGGAGTCCTCGGAGTATTTTATCCCTAAAGGGAGGTTTCCTTTTTGCCATGCATAATATTGACCTATTAGACTCAGAAAGTTTGCATGACTTTTTTCATCACCGAGCTCTTTTGAGAGCCTCTCTCCTTTCTGAAGGATCCCGAGAGAATTTTCGGGAAAACCCAAGGAAAACATAGAAAGCGCCATTAAAAGATGTACCTCGATCTGCTTTCGTTTATCTTCCTCGCTCTCCGGCATCTTGCCCAGCAATTCGAACGCTTCTTTGTAAAAATGCAATGCTTCCGAGTTGGAATAATTTTTTGCGGCCTTGTTGCCGGATAGCTTAAAATATCGGTACGCTTTCTCAAGATTTTCGCCTTTGGAATAGTTATATGCCAGCATCTCGTAGAATTCTTCCAGTCTTTCCGGGTAAATCTCTTCTATGGCCTGACCGATCTTTTCATGGATCTCCGTTCTTTTCTTTAACAATAAACTGTTATAGGCCACCTCCTGGGTCAGGGCGTGTTTAAAGACATATTCCAGCTCCGGAAACAGACTCGTCTCGTAGATGAACTCCAATCCCTGGAGGTTGAGGAGATGAGATTTGAGCTCTTCTTTCATTCCCATGATGGTCTCAAGGATGCGAAAGGCAAAATCTTTTCCGATCACGGAAGCCACCTGCATGGTACGCTTGAGGTTTTCTTCCAACCGGTCCATCCGGGCGGCAATGATCCCTTGGATCGTATCGGGAACCTGAATATCAGAAGCCTTTCTGTCCAGTACGTACTGATTGTCCTTTTGCTGGATGGAACCGTTTTCCAAAAGGGTATGGGCGAACTCTTCCATGAAAAGGGGATTGCCGGCCGCCCGGTTGAGGATGAGTTTTCTGAGCTCCGGAGCAACCTCGCCCCCTTCGAGGATGGTCTGCACCAGTTCGGCACTTGTTTTGGTGGAGAGTTGATCCAGGCCGATCTGGGTATAATAGGATTTGCTCCCCCAGGTATGGGTGTATTCGGGCCGGTAAATAAGGATCAGCAAAATACGGGTGTTTGCCAACCATTCGATCAGATAACTTAAAAACTCCTCTGAAGTTTTGTCGATCCAATGAAGATCTTCGACAACCAGGACGATAGGTTTGTTCTGACTCTCTCGAACAAGCAGGTTCCTGATAGCCTCGAAGGTTTTCTCCCTTTTTTGCATCGGTTCAAGTTTTTGATAGGCTTTATCTTCCACCTCGAGAGATAAGAGTTCGTGAAAAGGCGGCAAAATATCCTGAAGTTTTTCATCAAGCTGAAGGATTTTGTCTTCCAGCTTTTGCTTGATCAAAAATGCCCGATCCCCCTCCTTGATCTCAAAATAGGATCGTAAAATATCCAATACAGGTAAATAGACCATTGAGCCGCCGAAGTGAAGGCATTGCCCTTCAAGGTAAGTGTATTCATCATCAGGGAGCATATTCCTCAGTTCGAGGAGGAGCCTCGATTTCCCCACACCAGCCTCGCCCACAATCCCCATGACCTGTCCGGATCCGGATTCTGCTTTTTTAAAGGCCTCTTCCAGCGCCTCCAATTCCTTTTTACGGCCGATGAATCTCGTCAGCCCCTTGGCCACCGACGCCGCTATCCGGGTTTCGACTTCGCTGGCCTTGATAATTTCATAGACTTCCTGGAGTTCTGCTTTCCCCTTCACCTCAACTTTTTCCAGGGACTTAAACTCGAAAAAGGCCCTGGCCAGCTTATGGGTATGACCTGATATCAGGCTGGTGCCGGGCCTGGCCATGTTCTCGATCCTGGACGCCAGATTGGTGGTGTCTCCAACAGCCGTATAGTCCATCCGCAGGTCATCTCCGATAGAGCCGACAATCACCGGACCTGAGTTGAGTCCTATGCGCATTTTGAACTCTACACCGGATTCCTTTTCTACCTTTGTACCATACTCTACAATGGCTTTTTGGATGGATAAGGCCGCATGGCAGGCCCGCTGGGCATGATCCTCATGGGCCATAGGTGCACCAAACAAAGCCATGACCCCGTCACCTGTGAACTGGTTGATCGTACCTTCAAATCTATGGATCTCATCCATCAGGATCTTAAAAGCCCCATCCATGATCTGGTGGACTTCTTCAGGGTCTAGTTTATCGGCAAGAGCAGTGTAGCTGGCGACATCGGCAAAAAGCACCGTTACCAGCTTCCGCTCCCCTTCGATAGAGCTTCGGGTAGTGAGAATCTTTTCAGCTAAAAATTTGGGCGTATACGATTGGGGCTCGGAGTAGTCTATGGGAGCGGCCGGTTTGGCCTCTCGCAGATCATGGCCACACTCACCGCAGAAATCATCTCCAACTTCAATCTCCAAAGCGCATTGAGGACATTTTAAGATTAGTTTAGACCCGCATTTAATACAGAACTTTTTATTCGGTTTATTATCGAAATCACATTGGGAACATTTCACTTTGTCCTCCGTTTAGTCTCAATCACCTGGATTTCTTCACATCCACATCCTCGCCAATAAGGCGGTTATATAGGTTTTCTCTAACAGTGGAAGGGCTATTCTTATGCTAAAGACGTCAAAGCCTCCTTTGCTTGTTTCGGGTATTTTTCAGCCTCGCTTTGCTCGAAGCCCGGTTGAGTTCAATTCCTGTCAGACCTGGCCGTAATGGGCTTTCCCTTCATGCTGCTGGTTTGACTGCTACCTGCTGTCCAGTCCCAGGTGCTGAGAGGAACCGGATAGGCTCTTGCGGCACCAGATCCGCTTCCCGTTGCCAGTCGGCCATCTCCTCGACCGACCAGGTCCCCGCCTTGCTCGTAACGGCGAAGTAGAGGTCTAGAAGTGCGCCCAGCTGTCCGGCCTCTTCCGGTGACCGGGGGCGGAACACGTCTTGGATTACGAAGACGCCCCCTGGCCGGAGAGCGCGCGCGACACGCCGAGCCAGCCTGCGGTTGGTCCCATCGTCAAAGTGGTGAACCAGTAGGGCGATCAACACCAGGTCCCACGCTTCGGTTCCGAGGTCGTCCGAGAGTACATTGCCAGCCCGGTGCACCACACGGTCGCCCATCCCCTCCTCAGCGAGGATCGGTGCTGCCTGTTCGACCGCCTCGGGAAGATCGAGAACTACGGCACGAAGTTCTGGGTGGCAGCGGCAGAGCGCGACTGAGTAGTAACCGTGCGAGCCGCCGATGTCTAACATGTCACGTGCTCCCTTTGGCACTGGCATGACCTGCGCCACTTCCGACACCCACGTACCCGCCAGCGAGCGCATTCCCCGTTGGTATATCCCCCATTCTTCGTCTGATATCGTCTCATGGACAGTGAGAGGCTTCCCGCTCCGGACAAAGTCCTCGTAATGCTCGACCCAGTCCCACTCCATAAGTTGGAAGAGCATCTTGTCGTGGAGTGACTGGGGGCTCTTCTTCAGAAGCCACTTTCGGGCGACTGGCGCCAGCTCATAGCGCTCTCCATTGGCGCTTAGGTAGCCCGCACCGACGAGAGCGTTCAGTAGCTTCTTCGTGGCGCTTGGGTGTGTCTTGCAGCTTGCCGCGACCTTGCTCGAAGTGAGCGCCCCCTGCGCGAGGGCCTCGAACACACCAAGTTTGGTTCCCACCATGACAGTTCGCGCCAGCGTATAGGCCATTTGAGTGTCCAGAAGGGGTGTAGGCAACAAGCCCTCGTCGAGCAAATTCTGCTCGATCTGATTTTCAGCAATTGTACCAATTTTCATAAGATTACCTCCCTAGAGTAGTAAGTGAGTGATATGATAAGACATTGCATTTGTTGTAACGAAAGTTTTGGCTCCCAACAGAACGGCCACGTCCTGTCAGAAGCAAGGTAGGCACAATTTGAGGGGTTTCTCCATGGAATCTTTACCTTATTATTTAGGTTAAAGTTAACGAGAAACCAGGATCTATTCGAGCAGGAATGATCGTTTCAATTCAGAAGATAGAGGGCAGAAGGATAGTTTATTCCAGTTGAGCTTAAAAAGGTCACCCTGTTTTTTAGATCTGATGGCTGCTTTTAAGCATAGAGTATAGGATATATCGCAACATTGATGCCAAATTGTGAATTAATAGAGGAAGGAATTGAAAAAAAGAGATTTAAAGAGGTAAATGTCCGATAACAATATCAAAAGTCGCCCGACAATATTTTTTTGCGCGCTTGAAAGAAACAGTGATCAGCGACAATTAGAATTCCCACCTGACGACAATTAGAATTCCCGATTTTCAAAAAAGGGAATAAACCCATCCAAACCGGTAAATATTAAAAACAGGAGGTTTTGGATGGTAACCGATCAACAGGTGAGGAGACTAAGAATGTTCATAAAGAGACAAAAAGCAAAGGCAACGGCAGCAGCAAAAGCGGGAATGGATGAAAAAACCGCAAGGAAGTATCTCAGACACGGACAATTACCGAGCCAGTGCCGCAAGGCGCACACTT
>DRHF01000374.1 GCA_011049715.1 Desulfobacterales bacterium | reverse complement strand
ATTATTACTAATTTTTAGTGACTGTTTGTACTTTCCAGAACCTTTTTTGTTTTCATCCATCAATTTGTAAGGCCCGTTTGTTTTTTGATTTATTATGTTTTTTGCATAATTTTGCGGCACATTTGTTATAATTAGGCAGTTTTTTGCATAATTTCAGAACACATTTTTGGAATTGAAACAGAAAATATGGATTTTATATCCACATTTTCTCCATAGTTTTTCCATATTGACATACTGAGAATATAGGGTATCTAGAGAGCAATGTGATAAACTCCAAAAAAATACTTCTCATCGATGATTAGATCGGAAAAGTGAGGGACTGACAGCAACCAACAGATATAAAAAAGAAACGTCTTGCGTTAAATTGGGGTGCAACAAAGGGGAGGGCAGCGATGCACGAACAGATCATCGGCAAGAGTCAGGCCATCCGGCACGTCAGAGAACTGATTGACCGCGTTTCAAAAACCGGTTTGAACGTCGTTATCACCGGCGAAAGCGGCGTGGGAAAAGAGCTGGTTGCCCAGCACCTTTATCTCAATTCGCCCCGGAACGGGAAGCCGTTCATAAAGGTCAACTGTGCCGCACTCCCTGACACCCTCCTCGAAAGCGAACTTTTTGGATACGTTCCTGGCGCATTTACCGGCGCGAACCGGAAAAAACGGGGAAAATTTGAAGTGGCCGATGGCGGAGTTTTGTTTCTCGACGAAATCGGGGACATGTCTCTTCCGCTTCAGTCCAAACTGCTCCATGTCCTTGAAAGCGAGGAATTTTGCCCCCTTCAAAATCTTAAAAATCGGCCCCATCCTTTCCGGTCCCCACCTGGCTTGCCCCGGAGATGATCCGGTTACGGGATGAAAAAGAAGAGGGTTTGCCATCTTTTTCTCTCAAGAAGATAAAGAAAAAGGCCATAGACCAGGTCGAAAAAGAAGTCATATCCGCGGTGTTGGATAAAACCGGCTGGAACCGGTCAAACGCTTCAAAAATTCTGAAGATCAGTTACAGGAGCCTACTTTACAAAATCGATGAACTAAAGATAGAGCCGTTTATGCATTCGAGGGACCGAATCGAATTCTCCTCTCTTGTCTGATGGATTTGTTACCCCGCATTATCTCCTTTTTCCATAACATTTATGAAAAAAACAAATTTGTTCGTGTGCCTGGTGAATTTTTTAACAAACCAAACGGAAACAATAAGGGTAAATTCGGATGGAAGCTGAAAAGAGAAAAACAGAACGGTTTGTTGTTCGGAACGGCGCCTTTGTGGCTTTTGGGAACAGTCTGCCGAAAGTTGGAATGCTAAAAGACATCAGCAAAGGGGGGCTCTCATTTGAATACCTGTATGATGAAAAGCCAGTCGGAAATGAAAGTCGTGTGGATATCTGGATGACCAGTAAGGAATTCTTCCTGCGGGAGGCCCCCTGCTCAAAAGTGTACGAGATAACACCGGCTTCAGACTATGATGATAATCAATTCAGTTCAACAATTATGAATCGCTGCGGCCTTAAATTCAGACCGATCTCAGCCGATCAGTCAGCAAAACTATCCTCTTTTATTAACACATACGCCACCCAACCGGCGCCGTAACAGCTACAAGTTGTCCACCTATCAGCCAAATATCGCCTCTTGATTAAAAAACCAAACCTCAGAACTCACCTTCAATTCTTCGGATAGTATTGATTTTTTAGTATTAATTCACTAATACAATTTGACACCAACCTCACCGTTTGCTACTAAATCAAGTTTTAAACCCGATCTCGACCAAAATGTTGCAAATCAGCGGAAAACGGTTTTTCTGTGAATCAAAATAACAGGCACATCCCTAACGAAAGCCGGAGAGGGGTGTATCGACCTGTCACGTTTTTTTAGACGAACCGGAGGGATCTTTTATGACCAGAAAACCAACCCGTGGGGAATTGAAGAAGCGGACTCAGAAGGTGCGGAAAGATTCTTTTAAAAGTGGATCGGCAGAGATGGTATTGCGGAAAAGCGAAGAAAACTACCGCCAGCTCTTTAACGCAGCATCGGATGCGATCACGGTTTTTGACGCCAAAAGCCAGCAAATCCTCGACGCCAATGAAGCCTGTCTGAAGCTTTATGGATACACAAGGAAAGAATTCCTTAACTTAACCATGGCACAGATTACCGCGGAACCCGATAAATCCGAAAAAGCAATCCAACAGGTCATTGAGGGCAAGATCACAAAAATCCCACTTCGGTATCATAAAAAAAAGGACGGAACAAAATTTCCGATCGAAGTATCGGCCGGAAAGATGAAGCTGGGAAATCAAACAGCTCTTTTTGGGTCAGTGAGAGACATCTCCGAGAGAAAGCAGAAAGAGAAGAAATTGAAGGAAAGCGAAACCAAATTCCGGTTACTGGCGGAATCCACCCCGGCCATCATCACCATTGCAAGGGAGGATGAAATTCTTTTTGCCAACCCGGCATGGGAGAAAATAACGGGTTTCAGCAAAGAAGAAACTTCAAAGAT
>DRHF01000373.1 GCA_011049715.1 Desulfobacterales bacterium | reverse complement strand
AGATGTGTATAAGAGACAGACCCCATGCCTTCGCCCCTATATTGAGGCAGGCTAACCGTAAGGCATGCTGAGGGAGGTATGGGGTGAGATGATGGAAGAAGCGAAGGCCATCCTGTAATGGGATGGATACGGGTTGAGAGCTAAGCTCAACATTATCTGACCCGCAAGGGGGCAGATGTCCATCGGGTGCTTCATTGCGAGAAAGCGGGCAGAACCGATTTTAGGAGGGAAAGCAAATGAGGCCACATTATGTGAGCCATGCGCCCTTCACCGAATGGGTTTTGGCTGCCAGTGTGTATCGCGAAGGTGATTGGAATTTTTGATCACCGGGTCGCCTCTCTGCCGAGGCTGCCTTTGAAGGGCTTGAGCTGTGTGATGGGGAATCTTTTCAAGGCGAACGCCGCAACCTATCACGCACAGTTCTTAGGGGGCTTGGGGTCAGAAATGACCCCCGGCTACCCGGTTCTGACATTGCACCGGAATGACGGGAGGGTGATCAAGTTCAAATTCTCAGGATAGGTAGTTCCCATTTTTTTATCATAATATTTCAAGGTCTGGAAAATTTTCCATCTAATATAAATGTTAGAAAGCACACCGCGTTGACCTGTCTCAAGAGTCGACGTACAAAAGAGGAACCATGAGTGGATTCGTCATGGCTGCTATTCAGGCGGCCCCCGTCCCTTTCGATCGTGAAGCATCGACAGAGAAAGCTTGCCAATTGATAGGTGAGGCAGCCGAGAAGGGCGCAACAATCGCTGCATTCGGGGAGTGCTGGCTCCCTGGCTACCCGCTGTTTGCGTTCTTGCCGCCCACACCGCTACGTTTTCAGGCCGGTGGGGCATATATTGAATCCGCCTTGCAAATGCCTGGACAGGAGACTACGAGACTCTGCAAACCTGCAAAAAAGGCCAACGTTGACGTGGCGATTGGTATTGCGGAACTCGATGTTGGCTTGACCCGATTTCAGCTATTTGTCGGTCCCCTCGACATTTTCAGCGCCGCGCGTAAAATAGTAGGCAACAAGAATGGGTATAAAGGTGACGGCTATGATAAAAACGGCAACAACGTTTGTGACCGGGCGCTGCCGTGGTCGTACCAATTCGGACAACATCCAGATGGGCAGTGTTGACTGCTGCCCTGCTGTAAAGGTCGTTACGATGACCTCATCGAAACTGAGCGCAAAAGCCAGCATACCGCCTGCCAGTAGAGCAGTTGCAATATTGGGGAGAACAACGTAGCGAAATGTTTGAAACCCGTTTGCACCAAGGTCCATTGAGGCTTCAATCTGAGATGGTAAAATTCGTCTGAAACGCGCTAGGGCATTATTGTAAACCACAACAATGCAGAAGGTGGCATGCCCCAGCACAATTGTCCAGAAACTGAATGGTATATTACCTAGATTAAAGGCACTCCTGAGTGAAATACCTGTAATAATTCCCGGTAGCGCTATCGGCAAAATAATTAACAAAGAAATGGTTTCCCTGCCAAAAAATTTCCTTTTGTAAATTGCTGCTGCCGCAAGCGTGCCCAATACGATAGCGATCAGAGTAGATATGGAAGCCGCTCTGAATGATAAACTGATTGCATCCCAAATGTCCTGGCGGTGAAAAGCGACTGAAAACCACTTAATTGTTAACCCGGGCGGGGGGAATTGATAGGATTTATCTTCGGTTGAAAAGGCGTACAGGAGTATAAACCCGAAAGGAATGTGCAAAAAAAGCAGTCCTGCAAGGGTGGCAAATTTTAATAAAAACGGTGAGCCGGTGTTCTTCCTAAAGCGCATCGAAGGCTCCCATCTTTTTTGCCAGATACAGATAAATCGCCATGATTACAATCGGTACCACCGAAAAAACAGCTGCCAAAGGGATATTGCCTGCAGTCCCCTGGTGAGCGAATACGGCTTGTCCGATAAAGAACCGCGAGGAGCCGATAATTCCAGGAATAATATAGTCACCTAACGTTAATGAGAACGTAAAGATGGAGCCGGCAACTACACCAGGGAAAGCCAATGGAAAGATAACGTTCCGAAAGGATTGACCTGGTTTTGCCCCTAAATCAGATGATGCTTCGATCAAAGAAGGTGGGACGCGCTCTAATGCTGCGTGCACCGGTAATACCATATAAGGCATCCAGATGTACAAAAATACAAGAAAGGTGCCCAGGTAGCTAACCGACAATGATGTTCCGCCGATGACCGGTATTGATAGAACGCCCTCCATCACCCACAGAATATGCAATTTGGCAAAAATCCAGTTCAGTATACCTTCTTTTGCCAGAATAAGTTTCCAGGAATAAACCCGGACGAGATAACTGGACCACAATGGCAACATCACCGCCAGGTAAAAAATTGCCTTGATTCGTCCCTTTGCATAACGTGCCATGTAATAGGCTATCGGGAATGCAATAACTGCAGCCGCAATCGTTACCGAACCTGCCATCAGAAATGTTCTCACCACGATATCCATATTGGCGGGGCTGAACAGTTCCCAATATGTCCGTAATGTAAATTCATACTTAATCACACCGCTAAACTCATCGACAGAAAAAAAGCTCTGCATCAGCAGCGCCAACAGTGACCCAAGATAAATCACCCCCAACCATAGTAAAGGCGGCGCCAATAAAAGAAAAAGAAGAAAGAGAGGACGGCGATACAAAAATGTAGATAGTCTGCCGCTAATTGTTGTGGGTACGAAATGGGTTTTTAATGCTGTTACGGTGTTCATATCGTCAACTCAGGCGCTAAAGTAGCGCATGTCTTTTTTACTCCAGGCTATTTTTTTTCTTAAGCCGATGTCGTATTTTTCAGTATGGTTTGATGGCAGGTTCTTGGAATTTTGCTGAATTAATACAATTTCATCTCCATCGGATAATTGAAGCAAAAATCTCGTGCTGGCCCCATGGTAATGGATGTCTTTTATTTTACCTTCTGCAACGCAAAGGTCATCCTGCTGAAGGGTAGTGCTTTTCAGAAATTGGATTCGTTCAGGGCGAATCGAAAAAGGATTAGCCTGCCCTGTCAGCTCAAAAGCTAAATTTTTGCGGATGATGTTTGCGTTTCCAACAAAATCGGCAACAAATTCCGAAGCCGGATCTTCATAGATTACTTCGGGGGTGCCGATTTGCTCAATTTCCCCGTCGTTGAATACCGCCAAACGATCACTCATTGACAGGGCTTCATCCTGGTCGTGGGTTACGTAAATAAAGGTAATCCCTAATTGTCGCTGAAGTGCCTTTAATTCAACTTGCATTTGCTTTCTGAGTTTTAGATCCAACGCGCCAAGTGGCTCATCCAGCAAAAGAACCCGAGGCTCACTGATGAGTGCCCTCGCAAGCGCAACGCGCTGCCTTTGCCCCCCTGAAAGTTGAGAAGGATGACGATACCCCATACCCTCCAGCTTCACCAGGTTCAGCATTTCAGTTGCTTTGCGGTTGTATGCTTTTTTATCAACCCCTTTCACCATCAATCCATAAGCCACATTTTTCAAAACAGTCATATGAGGGAAAAGGGCATAATCTTGAAAGACGGTGTTTACGTTGCGTTCATAGGGTGGGATGTTTTGCGTGGGAAAACCATGTATCAAGATATCACCTGATGTTGGTTTTTCAAATCCGGCAATGAGCCTGAGGCTGGTCGTTTTTCCGGATCCGGACGGTCCCAGCATCGAGAAAAACTCTCCATCTGCAACCTCAAAACTGACATGATCGATTGCATGCACTTCCCCATAGTACCGGCAAACCTCATTGAAGCTTACTGCAGCATTCATTATATTATTTTAATTTTCTTCCGGGATAATTATTACAGAGAGATCGGATTGACAGGCCACTTTTTAAAGAGACCGAATTTACTATTCGGTCATGTCATTCCGACCTCCGCAGGTATCAGTCGAGTCTGAAAGGAATATCGTTCGTTAACTGTTGGCTGATCAGAAATGAAATAGTTTTATCAGGTTCAAGGAAGACGATCCGCCTTGGCGGACTAATCACCATAATACATGAAGTATTTCGAGGATTAATCCGCCTGCAGTGGATTGGCTGACGCAGAATTGGAGAAAATATCCATTTCTGAATGCACACCGACCATAACTACCGTCCGCCGAGGACCGCGATATAATCCGTAACCCACCGATAATATGGAACACAAGTTCCTTGAGATTCGCATTTGGACACCGGTGTTCTCCAGAAGCTGATCTTCTCAAAATTATCCAGACCATTTACGGTACAGCCCTCATCGCCAAGTAATTTATTACCTTTACATGCATCCAACACAACCGGAACCGACCCAAACCAGGCCGCCAGATCTCCTTGAAGTTTCTTGTTGATTGACCACTCCAGCCATTTGTAGGCAAGATTGGGATGCGGAGCATCCACATGCATCATGGTTGTATCCGCCCACCCGGTTGCGCCCTCAACCGGCAAGACACTGGCAATCGGTTGCTTTTTTGATACTAAAATATTGACCTGGAACGGCCAGGCCGACGATGCGACAACACCCTCGTTGGTAAAGTCATCAATCTGGATAAAGGCATCATGCCAGTATCGATTGACGATTTTACGCTGCTGTCTTAGCAGATCTAAAGTCGCTTTATATTGCTCTTCATTTAGTTCATAAGGATCTTTAATGCCTAGTTCAGGCCGATGATATTTTAAAAATAACGCTGCATCCGCGATATAAATGGCTCCATCGAAAGCTTGAATGCGGCCTTTATTTGATTTCCCATCGGGTAAAACCATTTCTTCGAAAACAACCTTCCAGCTTGTGGGCGGAGTTTTAAAGACTTCGGTGTTGTACATTAAAACATTCGACCCCCATTGGTAAGGTACTCCGTAATGTTTTCCCTTGACGGTATGCCAGGGCGAATTTTGAAGACGCGAGTCAATTTTATTCCAGCTGGGAATTAAGTCGATGTTTATCTCCTGAACCCGCTTTCCAGATATCAGTCTTAAGCTGGCATCTCCTGAGGCAGTTACAAGGTCAAAACCGCCTTCATTCATCAATGCAACCATTTCATCGGAAGTGCCGGCAGTTTTGATTCGGACTTTACAATTATATTTCTTTTCGAATTCGGTAACCCAGTCAAAATTTTTGTCGGTATCACCTCTTTCAATGTAACCGGGCCAAGCAACGATATCGACATATTTTTCGAGTTTGCCAATCTTTTGCATACCACCAGCGCCGGCAACTCCGGCCAAACTAAAAAAACCAAAAATGATAAATGCTGCAACAATCATTTTCAACGAAATTTTAAACATTTTCTCCTCCTTTGCTGGCTGGTTTTAATTTTTTGCCAAATTGATTGATAAGAATTCCCTTTTTTGGATCGAATCAGGGGAAAACTTAAAGTTGTGTGGGATAACCGAATGCATCCCAGTATATAGTGGAATCAGAAAAAATGGCAATTATCATCCGGCAACCGAAGACTTGGATTCATGTAACGGATACTGGTCGTATTGTCAAGAAGGCATTTTCCCTTAAATGGGCTGAAATGTTTCGATTTTGGGCATAGGAAGCCTGGCTGCCCGAGTTGCAGATATTCCATACATACCTTTAAAATTTCCAGCCTGCTAAAACCTGAGGTATCACCTATGCGATCAGGTCAGATGAATGAGGCAATTTCTGCTATAAATCTTTCGTGTTGAGGTGGTCTTAGAGGTTGTGATATCGATTTGTTTTGTGAAGATTTTATGAAGTTTCTTTTAAGAGAGCATCACATTTCAAAAACACCACTTCTTGATGGGTGAAACGTGCAGGTGTACATTAATAACCTGTTTAATTTATAGAGGAGGTGTCACAATGATCGAACGGCGTACAGTGGGTTGGTGGTATTGGCTTGCCACCTTAGTGCTTTTAGCGGCAAGTTTTTTAGTGTGGTATCAAGCCATTTACCTTGCCATCATTCTTTGCGTGGTCCAGATTGTTCATTTTGCAATGCGTGAAATCAGTTTTCAGGCTTTTCCGGTTCAGCTGCGGATCGCTTATTTCATGTTTCTGATATGCGGATTATGGGGTCCGCTTCGTTTCATTCACGCACTCCAGATACTGGGAACGGCCGGTGTTATTTTGACCGGATACTGTTTTCTTGCTCGGGCGCTTGCTTTGTTACCGTGGAACCGCAAGGAACCTCTTACGGGAGCATTCGTGAAGAGGACAATCTTTTCGATGCCGGTGGAGGGGAGCATCCTTGACGGGCCCAAGGAAAGTCCCGGCGGAGAGTAGAGAGTCCACGTGATCGTTTTGTTTTTCAGTTCGTGGTCAAATCACACAACAACATCGGATGATGACTCTCCATGAGTGTCGAACATTGGGATCCCGCAAAAGACGGTCCTTTTTCTGAAGAGAAATTTCGAAAAAAGCTTGAGTCCAGCGGATATCATGTCTCGCGCTATCACTATGCGCCGGGCACCTATTTTCCCGACCATACCCACTCCGTGGATATCAATACACCGGGCTGCGTGATATTGAAATTTGCATTCAGCAGCTTGAATTTACCTCCCTGTGCCCCATGACAGGGCTGCCCGACTTTGGACGAATAATCATTGACTACGTTCCGGATAAAAAGCTCGTGGAATTGAAATCTTTAAAATTTTATCTACTGCAATACAGAAATGTCGGTATTTTTTACGAGCATGTGGTCAACCAAATTCTGGAGCACCTGATTGGCGCCGTTGAGTCAAAAAGGATGAAGATTACGGGAGATTTCACGGCAAGAGGTGGTATAACCCCTAGGGTTAGTGCGACATTCGAAAAGTAAAAATCTGACCCCGGAGGGGTTTGGCGGCCGTAGCCAACCCATTACATATTTTGGCCGTTTTTTGACAGATATTGTCATGTATTCTTCACATATGGTAGTCAGCCCGCCACTAAAACCCAAAATGTTAAAAGTTGAAAACGATCAAGCGAAAGCCAGAGAAAACCTATATCTTGCGTCCATACCGCTCTATTGCCAACTGAATGTTACAGCTAAAAAACCAACTATCTTAGGTCCCTCATTTGTGCAGATATTCCATACATACCTTCAAAATTTCCAACCTCTCAAAACCTGTGATATCACCTATGCGATCAGGTCAGATAAACCTGGTGAATACGCTACCAATATTTCGTGTTGAGGTCGATTCTAAATTTGTGATATCAACCCCCAAGAATCTATCGTAAAGTAATTTTTCAACTGTTGACCCAATCTAATTCCAGAGATGCCACAGGGCGATACACGGAAATAAATCTGAAGCAAGGCATTTGTTTTTGTATAGTGTCTGAAAGCCAAATAACATTTCACCCTCTTTACTAATAAGGCCGTAATTAATAATGGATTATATGGAGAATATATGGAAACAGTTCTCATTATTGCAGCTTTTGTTATCGTTATAGTTATATTGGTATTCATCCTTGTGCAGATTGAGAAATTCTGGAGCAAACGTCGCTGCAAGGCCATTTTACCCCGTGCAGTAGATCTTGGATTTACTAAAACAGTTGCAGAAGGTTTCAGTATTAAAGAGCACTATCCTCCTTTTATCGCGCTCACCCCGGCATACCTGACCAGCGATTTTATCATTCAGCGTCAACTCGATGGTGAAAAGCAGCAGCATATCTTTAATATTGAACTGCGTAGCGGACAAGGCCAATGTGAAAAGATAACCTTCTGCCTCATTCATCTTCCCGGTATCAACCTTCCAACATTTTTGATCAAAGGACAGGACAAGATGCGCTTCACAATGCGTTTAATCCATGATGTCAGCCGATCTGCGCAGACCTTTATCTATCACTACCATCCAGTTCCCGTCAGCACATCGGAAACATTCCAAAAGCATTATCAATTACTTGCTCCTGAAGGTAGAGACGATTTTCAGGAAATTTTTAAACCTGAGCTCATTCAACTATTTGAAACCCACCCGGAGTGGCAAGTTGAAGGTATGGGAGAGTGGCTGCTCTTTTACCGTCGCGGCACACTGGTTAAACCATCCAAATTCAAAGACTTTGTTACCGAATCCATGACTATTGCTGACGCTTTCTTTAAGGCGGCGAAACAAACAGGGGCCTCTGATGGCGATCATTGAGAGGTTGGCCAAGCGACACATTCAGCGGGCGATGGAAAATGGCGAATTCGATAATCTCGAAGGTGCCGGCGGGCCGCTGAATTTTGAACCGGACGATCCCTTTGTCGCACCTGAGCTGCGCATGGCCTATAAGATCATGAAAAATGCCGGCTACCTGCCGCCCGAGCTATGTATTCGCGGGGAGATTCATCAGTTCAATGAACTGATCAGGTTAACCGGCGACGAAATGGTTGGCAGCCATTTGTTCTCCCTTGTCGGGGGCGAGAGAACACATGGTCAGGCACTATAACTTTTATAGTAGTGTATGTCTTCAGACTCAAAGCAAACCTGAGATACTCCATACAAACCTCAGTTTTTTCATCCTCCAGAAAACCTGATATATCAATATGGTATCTGCCATAATTTCATTGATTTAGATAACTTACATATTCTCATAATACTGCGCCACGAGTGCACTTTTTTTCATAAAGTGTGCGTAACTGCACAAAAGAGGAGGGTGGGCCCCTCGGAGCCGGTTTGCAGGAGCAGGCTTCAAACCACCTAAAGCTGCTGTGGTCAAAAGCCATGGTGGTGAGCGTTTGGGAAAAGTCACGGCGTAGGATCGTGGCAGGTGTGACTCAGAGAGATGAGCGAAAGCGAACCATTCGATGAGGCGTCGAAAGAGTATAGACGAGGTCAAAACTGGATTTCTATTATGGGTCCAGGATGAGTTCAGGGGGAACCTGCTTACTGCCTGAGCGGCCTCCGGCGTAAAGGTGGCATGAATCTGAGTTAGGCTTTTGTGCGGAACGTGGGAACTCTTCATATGGTGTTAAGAGAAAACCCTAT
>DRHF01000372.1 GCA_011049715.1 Desulfobacterales bacterium | reverse complement strand
GGGAAGCGTTAGAGCTGAGGGATAAACGATCGAAACGATTTGGTGGAAAGGGGGTCATGACCGCGGTTAAAAACATAAATAGTAAAATCGCCCCGTCGGTCCGGGGTATGGACGTATCAGACCAGGTGAAACTTGATCGGTTTTTGATTAAACTGGACGGCACACCCAACAAATCGAAACTCGGTGCAAATGCCATACTTGGTGTATCAATGGCAACGACAAAAGCGGCCGCATCTGCCAACGGCATGCCGCTCTATAAATATTTGGGTGGATTAAACGCAAGATATTTGCCTGTTCCGATGATGAATATCATCAACGGCGGAGCCCATGCTGCCAACAACCTTGATATACAAGAGTTTATGATTATTCCGGTTGGCGCAGGAACCATCGCCCATGCCGTACAGATGGGGGCAGAGACCTTTCACAGCCTGAAAAAGATCCTCAAATCGGAACATCTCAGTACAGCGGTGGGCGATGAAGGAGGGGTTGCTCCGGATCTCCAATCAAATGAAGAGGCGATTCGGTATATTATCCGGGCCATTGAATCAGCGGGTTACAAACCGGGCAAGGAAATAGGACTCGGTTTGGATGCTGCGGCCAGTGAGTTTTATCAGAAAGGGAAATATACCCTTCAGTCGGAAAAGAAAATCCTCAACTCGGAGAAAATGATCGACTATTATGAAGAATTAATAGATAAATATCCGATCCTCTCCATAGAAGATGGCCTTGCGGAACAGGATTGGAAGGGATGGGAATTGATGACCGAACGGTTGGGCGGATTTGTGCAGATTGTCGGTGACGATATCTTTGTGACAAATCCCAAGATATTCAAGAAGGGGATTGAAAAAGGAATTGCAAATTCAATTCTGATCAAACCCAATCAGATCGGGACGGTTACTGAAACTCTCGACACGGTTGAAATGGCAAAACAGGCCGGCTATACAACTATCATATCCCACAGATCCGGAGAAACAGAAGACACCTTTATTGCAGACTTTGCGGTGGGTGTAAACGGCGGCCAGATTAAAACCGGATCGATGTCTCGGAGTGATCGGGTTGCCAAATATAACCAACTCATCAGAATTGAAGAAGAACTCGGTGAGGGGGCTCAATTTCTTAAAGAAATTTTGTGATGCAGATGTTTCTCTTTCGAAAAAAAACAGCCGTCAGCTTTTGGTGTCTGGTTGCCTTTATATCTTTTTCCGGCAGCGCAATTGCCTATGTTCTTCCCGGTCCCTTTGTCCTGGAACTCATGATCAACCATTTTGGAAAGGCCAAACGACTTTTGGTACATCAGACCCTAAAAATTTATCGTCAGCGCCTGCAAAATGACCCTGCTGAACTCAATGAAACCTTGAGGTACATTTTTCCAGACAAATTTCGTTCCGATATTCGTTCCAAAAATACCTATAGGATTCATGTTGTTTCATCAGATGGCCCTTTGACCATTATTGACGGAAAAGTCGGCATGGGCCGAAGGAGTCGATTTGATCATTATAAGGACATTCTTCTCTATCATTCTCCCTTGATGCTTCAAAAAAGGCTCTCTTTCTTGGGAGTGGATGTTTCGGTTTCAAGCCTGGGGCGTTTTCAAGATAAAATTGCATATGTGCTCGGTGCCGAGTATCCGGATGAATCGGTTCCCCAGGTGTGGGTGGAAAAAGAGACGTTTATGCCGCTTCGATGGATCGTGACAGGAAAGACCGAAAACGAAAACGATGACCTGGAGATTCGGTATGGTAAATGGTCCAAAAAAGGTAATCTTTGGTACCCGGGATACATCGGATTTTATCAAAATGATCTTTTGTTGCGCGAAATTGATGTAAAACAGATTCAGGTGAACCCGCGTTTTTCCGAGAAACTTTTTGATATTAAGCACCTCAGGTCAATACATTCAACTGAAACCATATTCGGACCGGGAAAGGGGGATGAAGCGGAAGATAACGAGATAAAAAAAACTATTGAGGAATTTAAAAAAATATATGATTAGAATATTTTTTTACAAAATCATCAAGCCACACCGGAGCAACCAATGGTATATAACACAAAATTTATCTTTGTAACCGGCGGGGTGCTTTCCTCGCTTGGCAAGGGACTTGCGTCTGCGGCGATTGGAGCTCTCCTGGAAAGCCGTGGACTTTCAGTAACCCTCCAGAAGCTTGACCCTTATATCAACGTTGATCCCGGAACCATGAACCCTTTTCAGCACGGTGAGGTCTTTGTAACAGATGACGGCGCCGAGACCGATCTGGATCTCGGACATTATGAACGGTTTACCCATGCCAAATTGGGTCAGGACAACAACTTTACCACAGGGAAGATCTATCACTCGGTCATCACCAAGGAGCGGAGAGGGGAGTATCTTGGGGGGACCGTTCAGGTTATTCCGCATATTACGGATGAGATAAAAAGGTGCATCAAAGTTGCGGCCAATGGTATAGATATCGTAATTGTAGAGATCGGCGGTACCATTGGTGATATTGAGAGCCTCCCATTTCTGGAAGCGATCCGTCAATTTCAAGCGGATGTTGGAAAGGAAAATGTTCTTTATATTCATCTGACGCTTGTGCCGTTTATCGCAACCGCAGGGGAGGTGAAAACCAAACCGACCCAGCACAGCGTGAAAGAGCTTCGAAGCATAGGGATTCAGCCGGACATACTCCTGTGCCGGACAGACCGATACCTGTCAAAAGATATCAAAGCCAAAATTTCACTTTTTTGCAATGTGAGTGAAGATGCTGTGATAACGGCAAAAGATGTGGATTGCATATATGAAGTTCCGTTGGTTTTCAACAAAGAGGGGCTCGATAACAAAATTGTAGAAATGCTTCACATATGGACCCGGGCGCCCCGGCTTGAGGCTTGGGAAGCGCTTGTCAAAAAACTGAAGAAGCTGAAATGTTCAGTCACCATTGCCATCGTTGGAAAGTATACCGATTTAACAGAATCGTACAAAAGTCTCAACGAAGCCCTTTACCACGGCGGATTTGCCAGTAATTGCAAGGTGAATCTAATGTTTGTGGACTCGGAAAAAATTTTAGCTGAAAATGTCGGGCAGATTCTTTCAGATGCCGATGGTATATTGGTTCCCGGTGGTTTTGGATCACGGGGAATCGAAGGAAAAATTCTCGCGGCAAGGCACGCCAGGGAAAACAAAATCCCTTATTTCGGCATATGCCTTGGGATGCAGGTCGCCGTTATAGAGTTTGCACGAAACATTGCCGGCCTGCCGGATGCTCACAGTTCCGAGTTTGATGAAACCACATCGCACCCGGTGATCTACCTTATGAATGAATGGTATGACGATAAGACGCAAACCGTTCAGAAACGGGATGTAACCTCAGACAAGGGGGGAACCATGCGGTTGGGTGCCTATCCATGTCATATTAAAAAGAAAACTTTTGCCCATGAGGCTTATAAGAATGAGGATATTTCAGAGCGTCACCGCCACCGGTATGAATTCAACAACGCGTTTAAGGATCAACTCGAAGAAAAGGGGTTGGTAATCAGCGGTGCTTCACCCGGGGGCGAACTCGTTGAAATCACCGAGATAAAGGACCACCCATGGTTTCTTGGATGTCAGTTTCATCCGGAATTTAAGTCACGGCCAATGGATCCGCATCCGCTGTTTCGGGATTTTATAAAGGCATCCTTGAACCGGAAAAAATCAGGATGAAAGATCAGAGTGTGAATACACCTGATAAAATGCATCCATAACGGTTTCAGGCGCCGTGAGGGTCAAACATATTTTTTCTTTGCAAATCGGTTTTTCGGTCTCAAAACACGGCGCACAATCGATGTCAGGTCTTACGATCTTTACCGCCGCACCTACAGGGTGCCACCGCTGCGGATCAGAAGGTCCGAAAACCGCTACGGTTGGAATGCCGAGGAATGCAGCCAGATGACTGATACCGGCGTCGTTTCCGATAAATCCACCGGCTCCTTTGAGCAATGCCAAAAGTGCCGTGAGATCAAAAAGGGTATGAACTCGCCGCTGATGACTTTCCGCTGTTATCAATGCGGTCTTTAAAAAAAAATCTGCAGGCCCGAGGATGAATTCGGGTCCCATGCCGTCTGATCTGAGAATTTTTTCTACTTTCATAAAGTTTGAAATCGGCCAAAGTTTGTCCTTGCTCCCTGCCCCCGGATGGATCAATACTCTTTCCGAGCCGCTTCGATTGTCCTCGTTTTCTCCATGGACAAACTGGGATTTGATGCTGTTGTCACCTGATTTTGTCTCCTCAAGCAATCCACAGTGAGTGAGATGTTTCAAAATATGCTCCGCTACGTTGACTCTGTGATTTGCAGCTGGCCGGGGCGGGATACGGTGTACCTTCTTTTTTATGATTCTATCAATTCTTTGTTCGAGCGGGGCGGAATATGAAAAAAGAATAACTTCATCATATGCGGAAAGGATCTCTTTTATCTTCCCGTCGCCAGATCCGGAATAAAGAGATGCAAAAACGGCTGACTCCAAAGGAAAATATTTTTGGACAAG
>DRHF01000371.1 GCA_011049715.1 Desulfobacterales bacterium | reverse complement strand
GGGTTCAAAATAGGCGATCTCGAAAATTCTGAAAAAGAGAACCACATTCACAAGGCTGCTGAATAGCAAGGCAATCACAAAACCGTAATGGCCAGCAGCAATACCCCCGGAAATCAGATACCACTTGCTGAAAAATCCGCCGGTCGGGGGCACCCCGATGATGGAAAGGGCGCCAACAACAAATGCACCCATGGAAAATGGCATTTTTCGGAAGAGGCCCTTAAGATTGTCGAAGGAATCCCCTGGCAACCGGTATAAAATATTTCCTGCCACTAGAAACACACACAGAGTCATGGCCGCATCGTTGATGATATGAAGAATGGCTCCGGTTATCCCAGCCCGATTTCCGAGCCAAACCCCTCCAACCATATAACCGATCTCAGCAATCACGATATAGGACAACATCCGTTTTAAGCTTTTTTGGGAAAGGGCAAGGATGGAGCCCACAACAATAGCGATAACCGCCAGCCATACGAAAGAGGTACTGACCGCCATGCTCCCATAAGAAAAAGAGGGCGTAAATACCGAAAGGACAAAGCGAATCATTACATATACCATGACCTTGGTTGTCAAAGGCGCAATAAGGCTGATGGCAGGGGAGGGAGAATAGGTATACGCATTGGGAAGCCAGGCATGCATCGGGAAAAGCGCCATTTTAATGAAAAGCCCGGTCAGGCAGATCACAAATGCGAGCTTGACGACATTTGATTGAAAAATATTTGGAAGGATCGATGCAATGTCCAACATGTTTAATGATCCGGTCGCAAGGTAAAGGTAGCCGATCCCCAAAAGATAAAAACTGGCGCCGATCGTCCCCATGAAGACATAATTAAGGCTCGCCAGGGGTGCGTGTTCCCTTCCCATGCCGATTAAGGCATAACCGGTCAGAGATGCAATTTCTAGGAGCACATATAGATTAAATACATCTCCGGTGACCACGATGCCCAGGATGCCGGCCACGAAAAGCACGTAAAGGGTGTAAAAAAGGCTAACTCTCTCAGTGAAGTCTTTTTCAACACTCTTTTTGGTTGCGACGAGATTGAGAAAGGAAATGGCAGCAACAACAACAAGTACGAGACTGTTTAAGTAGTCTATCCGGTAGGCAATGCCCCAGGGAGGTGCCCATCCGCCAAAGTAGTAAGTGACCACCTTATTTTGGAGTACTTGCAAAAGCAGGCCAAAAGATGAAAAAAGTGATATTGCAAGGGCAGCGGCTGCGATATAAAAACAGTATGTTTTCTTCAACCCACCTGCAGCAAAAATAAAAAATGCTGATATTAGCGGTATGACGATGATGAGGGCAGGGAAATGACGGCTCATTTTTCTTTTATCAGAGAATCAATCACATCTTCTTCAAGTGAGTTGTACTGTCGATACACTTTTATGGCCAGTGCCAGAGCGACGCCAAGGGTTGCTACGGACACGACGATAGCCGTGAGCATAAGCACATGGGGCAACGGATTGATAAAATCAATCGCATGCACGGCGCGTTCACCACCATCATGGCCGTGGCTTATAATAGGAATGGTCGCATTTTTCTTCATACCGATGGAGACATAAAAAAAGATAATGGCTGTTTGAAAAATACTCATGCCGATAATCTTCTTCACCAGATTCTTTTTAACGATCATGGCATAGAGGCCGACCATCATCAGAACGATGTAGCCCCAGTAATTGTATTTTGAAATTATGATCGTGAGAAGATCAACCATGCTTATAAACCTTCATCAAATTTTCCGGCAGAAACCAGATTGTAATAAAGGATGACCATGACTGCCATTACAGCAACGCCGACGCCGATTTCAACGATAAGGATACCGTAGGATCGTGCCGTGACTGGATCTACGAGAAGGATGGTTGCAAGTGCGCTGTAATCTAGAAAATTTGCTCCTAAAAGGATACAAAGAGCCCCGGTGCCGGCGTAAAGGCTTACACCTGCGGTATAAAAGAAAGCCGTTAACCTTTCACCCATCCGGTTAAGTGCTGAACGAAGATCGTGGGATATGGCAAACAGAATGAAGGACGCCCCAAGGATCACGCCACCTTGAAATCCCCCGCCTGGACTGTAATGCCCGTGAGCAATAACATACAAGGCAAAGATCTGAATAAACGGAATGATAAATCGGCCTGTGGTTCTTATTATTAGATCGTGTGGAACCCATAGTCCATCTATCCGTTCAAATTCTTTGGCGGTAGGGTGTAATTTCCCCCCCTGCTCAATGCGGAGGGTTATTCCGGTTGCCATATGGCGATAATGTCGGAAATCTGTTTTTTTTCGTTTCATCCGCCGCAATAGGAACAGACAAGCAATACCGGCCGAAAATATCACCGCAGTTTCAAACATGGTATCGTATCCCCGATAGTCGGCGAGGACAGCGGTGACGATATTGGGTACAGAGGTGTCCTCTATGGCCTTTTCAATGTAGTATGGAGATACATGGGTGCTGGCAGGAGATAACGGATCACCCCAACCGGGGAACTCCACAGTTCCATAAATAAAGAGGCTTCCGCATAAAAATACCGTTATTAAACCGAACCATTTCAATCTTTAGTCCTCCTAGTGGTGCGAAAAACTGCCGCAACAAAAAGTATGGTACTGACGCCGGCGCCTACCGAGGCCTCTGTAAATGACACATCCACCGCCCCCATAATGGCCCAAAGGAGACTCATCATGAAGCTGTATGCACCAAAAAGGATTGCAGCGCCCAGAAGATCCTTGACTGTAATGGCACCGATCCCACAGAAAATCACAAAAGTCAGTATGACAAGATCGAGCTGCCAGATCATATGTTATTTGGCTTTCTCATTTTTTGTCCATGGCCGAAGCCCTGCCCGGATTCCAGCGTCCACGATGGCGTGGGTGGCCGTGGGACTGGTGATAAACACAAATACGACAATGAGCATGATTTTTAAACCGGTCAACAGGGACTCTGTTGAGAAGTCCTGGATCGTGTACAAAGCCACGGCAAGCATCGTCATCAGCAGACCGGACGTGTCGAGTTTACCGGCAGAATGAAGGCGTGAGTAGAAATCCGGGAATCTGATAATACCCACTGATCCGCCGATAAAAAATAGGAGTCCGAAGGCCAGAAGGATGATCACAATGATATTCATTTATTTTCTTCCTGTTTCTGTATGTAAGCCTTTTTTCTTTTGAAAATATCTTGAAGCAGCCAGGACCGCGATAAAGTTTAACATGGCATACGCCAGAGCGATGTCCACAAACATGTTTACCCGGTGGTATATCAAACCGATGACCACCAGAAGAGCTGTGGTTTTGGTTCCGATGGCATTCACTCCGACCATTCGATCCAGAACCGTAGGGCCAAAGAGCGCTCTATAAAGAGACAACCCCATGATCAGGCTTAAAAGTAATCCAAAATATAGAAAAAGGCTGTCCATTATTCACCAAAAATTCTTCCCACCCTTGCTTCCATCTCGCCTGGAAGAGATTGTCCGGATGGTTTATCGATGGTATGGACCTGGAAGTCACCATAGACGGAAACATAAACGGTGATTGTACCCGGGGTAAGCGTAATGGAATTAGCAAAGGTAAGCAAAGAAATATTGCTTTTAAGCTTGCTCCTGAATCGGATAATTTTTGGGTCAATCAGATCCATCATTTTCGGATGAAAGGTCAAATAGAGCACATGAATATTTGCGAGAAATACCTGATAGAGTAACCATGGGATATATTGGAGAAAGCGGAGCCATGTCACCGTCATCCCCTTTGTCTCAGAAGAAGTGAATAGAAGATCACTAGATAGAAATGCAACAATTAAACAGGAAATGACACCAAGGGAGATGTGGAGTATATCGAACCTCCCGGATAAAAGAAGCCATATGCCGAACAGGATAAAAAACGTAAGAAAAAAGGCAGCGACAGAACGGGTTTTCCGGGGAGGTTTAGGCGAATTGTGTTTTAAGGCAGATGAACTCATTTCAGTTGCTTCCTCATACCAACCACAGATAGACCAACCCATAAATGAGAAAAAAAACAAGTGACATGCAAATCCCCACCCCGATGGGTAGCCGGTAGGTGTGCGGACTGTAGGTCCGATTGGCCGAATCTTTGAGCGGCAGTGCCTTGCCTTGAATTAGATGCCATAGTATTTCCAGCGGCACATACGGATTTTGACTCAGTCGGCTCAAAAAAGCCACTTTTTGCGACGAAAGGGTTTGCATTTTCACCCGGATCTGATTTAATGGTCCATTGCAAAATCGGAGCAAAACCCTGCCGAAATTGCGATAGAACCAATCGGTATCCAAACTGATAGCCGCTTCCCCGCCTAGCTTATCAATGTAGATCCAGAAAGCAGCTAGGGTCAATAAAAGGAGCTGCATCATGGCGACTACTTTCCCGGCTTCAAACGGATGAAAGTTAACCGGGTAGGGTAGAAGATCGTAAAGCAGCTTGGGATAGACCCCGATTAGGATACAGAGAAAGGCGCCGATCCCCATGGCCAAAAGCATATTTAACGGTGGTTCCTTGGCATAAAGGATTTTATCGGTTCCTTTTTGAGAGCCAAACCATATTCCCCGGGGGAGTTTCAAACTGATACTGAGAAAGGTTCCGATGGATGCAAGATGCAGCATCAACTCAATGACCGGTCGGCCCAATTCGCCCGCTGCAGCCACCACCATGTTTTTACTGATAAATCCGTTAAAAAGGGGTACCGCGGAAATGGAAAAAGCACCGATCATATAAAGGGTGAGGGTGACAGGCATTTTCTTATACAAATTATGGCCCTGCAGCTCCGTCGACCTTCTGCAGCCGGTGACGTAGATGACAGCCCCAGCCCCCATAAACAAGACCGCCTTATAGAGAATATGAGAGAATGCATGGGCACCGGCGCCGTTGATGGCCAGTTCACTCCCAAGTCCAACCCCAGCCACCATGAAGCCCACCTGGCTGATGATATGGTAGGCGAGAAGCCTTCTGATGTCGTTTTCCAGGACCGCATAGATCACACCGTAAAGTGCCATGATCGCACCCAGCCAGACCAGAAGTTCAGTTCCGGGAAAGGATCGGGCCAGCACATAAACAGCACTTTTGGTTGTAAATGCGGTCATGAAAACACTCCCGGTTATGGTCCCTTCAGGATAGGCATCGGAGAGCCACGCATGCAATGGGGGAACCGCAGCATTGACCAGGAAACCGATCAGAATTAATTTTGCAGACAGTTCATGAATGTCAAAACGGACAAGCGCAGTCGATCCTGTGGTAGTGGCGTGAATAACAATTCCTGCCAAAAGAATAGTCCCTCCGGCAAGGTGGACCAGAATATATCGAAAACCCGCGTCCAATGCAGATTTGGTTTTTTGGTACCAGATGAGAAATACCGAAGAGGCGGCCATGATTTCCCAAAAGATGAAAAGGGTGAGTAAATCACCGGCAAAAACCACACCGAGGGTGCTTCCCACGTAAAGGTAGGCTGCCACATGCTGACCGTATTCCTTGATATGAATCGCATAGACCATACCGATGAAGGACATGATGACAAAAACATAGGCAAACAGCATACTGAGTTTGTCCACCTTCCCCAGAACGAGGTCGAAACCGAGAAAGTTATACGTCCAGTAATTACCGTATGGCATATGAATCAGATTGACAAAAGCGATGACCGGCAACAGAAGGGCAAAGGCCTGGCGAACCTTTCTGGTTTTGATTATCGGAAGGATGAGCGCACCGATGAGGTAGATAAACGCCGGCGGGATGATGTCAATCATAATAATGTTCATCCTTCATTAACCAACGGTGGCCGAGCCATTTGGAGAATATGATAATGATTATACAGCCGATAAACCCAAAAATCGCATCAAAAACAGGAATTTTTTGCCACCAGAAGTGGGGATCTTTGTAAGGAAAGACAAAACCCAATACACCGGTTATGGCGATGGCGCCATATAAAATGAAGCGTAATTTTTTTTGCATTGGCGATCACTTCTTTCGGGGTCGCAAAGTCGATCATTCGGCAAGCGCAACGCTGATGAAAAAATTGTTTTGAGGTATAAACAAAAAATATATTTCTGGTCAAGCATTAAAAAGCAAAATATTCGAGCTCTTACGAACACGGTCAAATATTTAAGTTTATTTCTGTTTAAAGAGTAACATTTGAGGTATGGAGTCTTTGGTGGGATCTGGAATGTCGGAAATCGATATCGAACAATTAATCAAATACCCGGCCGAAAAGGGCCGGTTTTCGTAGATCTGCAGTGCGGAACTTGAGTATTTATTTGCACTGGTATAAAAAACGCGATCGGTTACATCTCTGATTTGAAAAATTCTTCCGGCTCGGTAATCGCATCTGGGTGTTTGGTATACTCCGTGGGTGCAGTTCCCTCCTTGAAACTTTCAAATATCGTTTTTTTTGATTCGGGAATCGGCAGAAGGCCGGTTTGAGCGTCGATTTTGGAAAAGACAATGCCCTCAGGGACCTGAAAAACCCTTATGGGTCTGCCGACAACCACTTTCTTCATAAAATCGAGCCAAATGGGACTCGCCGCCCTGGATCCGGTTTCGTTCTTTCCGAGGGAACGCCCGTCATCAAAACCGACCCAAGTTCCGGTGATATAACGGGGTGTATAGCCGACAAACCAGGCGTCATAAAGGTTATTTGTTGTGCCGGTTTTGCCGGCCACAGGCCGGCCCAACGCCCGTACTCTCCTGCCGGTTCCATGTTTGACTACGCCTTCAAGGAGGCTCGTCATGATGTAGGCGGTACTTTTCTCGATAACTTTTTCTCGCACAGGAGTGATTTCCTCAAGAATATTTCCATTCCGATCAACGATTTTTGTTATAAAAACAGGCTCAACGAGAAAACCGCCGTTGGCAAAAACAGAATAGGCAGTAACCAATTCAAGCAATGATACACCCGATGATCCCAAAGCAATAGAAAGATCTCTGCTCAGGTTGGAAGTGATGCCAAGTTTCTTGGCATAATCGATAATATAGTCAATCCCAATATCTTTTAAAATCTTAATGGTCACCACATTTCGCGACTTGGCCAGGGCCTGGCGAAGCAGGGTCGGACCGAAAAATTTTTCCTTGTAGTTTTTGGGTTTCCATTTGAAGCCACGCTCGACATCCTGAAATACGATCGGTGAATCGATGATCATGGTTGCAGGGGTATATCCCTTGTCGAGGGCCGCTGCATAAATGATCGGTTTAAAAGCAGAGCCAGGTTGCCGCCTTGACTGGACTGCCCGGTTAAACTGGCTTTCTCTGAAATCCTTCCCTCCGATCATTACCTTGACGTGTCCGGTTTCCGACTCGATGGCCAGCAGCGCCCCCTGAACCTTCGGTACCTGTTCCAGGGCGAGTGCCCATAGATCCGAATCTTTTTTCTTGCCTTTCACCTTTACAAGGATAACATCGCCGATCTTTAAAACATCACCCACATGTTTGATAGATGATTCGTAGGAGGCGACCTCAGGGTTTGGCTCTCGAGCCCATTTCATATCTCCAACACCGATAATCCCCTTGGCATTTCCCATGCGGACCGTGATCTCATTTTTTCGGTCGTTAATATCAATTACCACGCCTTTTACGGTCTTTCCCTTTTCCAGTGGAATCTTATCGAACTCGATTTGAAGTTTTTTTGAAAATGTTTCGATTTCTTCCGGTGAAAAAAAGTTTAGAGGGCCTCGGTATCCCTGTCGTTTATCCAGTTCTTTTAACCCTTTTTCTATTTCCGTGCGTGCGATTTTCTGCATCTCGATATTTACCGCAGTATAAATCTTGAGCCCTTCATTGTACAGGATGGCCGGACCGTATTTTTTTTCAACATAACGCCTGACATGTTCTGTATAAAAAGGGACCTCTTCAATATACCAGTTTCGTCTGGGTTTTATATCGAGCTTGACATTTATGGCCTCGGTCGCTTGGATGTTATTGATATACCCTTCAGCAACCATCCGGTTTAATACGTATATCTGGCGCTCCTTTGCCTTTTCCGGAAATTTAAAGGGAGAATATTTGCTTGGTGCCTGGGGCAGGCCGGCCAAGATGGCGCATTCCGCCAAGTTTAGCTCCTTGACGGATTTTCTGAAATAATTCTCGGCAGCCGCTTCCACACCGTAGGCGCCATGCCCTAAATATATCTGGTTTAAGTATAATAAAAGAATTTCATCTTTACTAAATGTTCGATCGATCCGATGCGCAAGTATTGCTTCTTTTATCTTTCGTGTATAGCTTTTCTCCGGGGTTAATAAGAACGATTTGGTAACCTGCTGGGTTATGGTGCTCCCTCCCTGAACGATTGCACCCGCTTCAATATTCTTGAAAAAAGCCCTTATAATAGAAAGAAAATCGATTCCTTCGTGTTTATAAAATCTCGCATCCTCGGCAGCGACAAAGGCATCGATCAGCGTTTTGGGAATCTCGGACATCGGAATAACAATTCTTCTTTCTTTGTAAAATTCAGCTATCTTTCTGTTATCATCTGAATAGACAGTTGTAATGATGGGCGGATTATAATCCTTAAGTGACGAAATTTTAGGGAGATCTTTACTGAGATAAAGATAGATACCGGCGCCTCCCAACACACCGAGGACAGACAAAACAACCCCAGCCCAGATGAACCAGCGGGTCATTGTGGTAATATATTTCCGTTTTTGGGTCCTGGCCCTTTTTTTTAAGATCTGCGAAGCACTTTTCTTTTTCGATCTCATAAAATCACGGATAGCTTTTTAAAAAAAATTGCATTTGAATCGCCCGGGCTCCGTAAACTTTACACTTCAGGACCCTAGGACATTGAGGCCTCGCAGTTCAAACGAAGCCCGAACGATATTTTTATCAGACATCGTGCCGCTTATCAAGGATCTATACAAGTTTTAAAAAAAAATTGACTTTGTTCCCAGTTATGTTTACTCAACGGATTCGAAGCGATTGTTTGCAATTTAAGGGGAAGAAACTTCTCAAAAGGATTAAAATAAAGCGGAGAATCTAATCGGATGATAAAACTTGATTTTGATAAGATGAACGGTCTATTACCTGCGATTGTTCAAGATTATAAAACCGATGAAATCCTGATGCTGGGTTTTATGAACGAAGAGGCATGGAAAGCGACCCTTTCGACAGGCCAGGCGACATTTTTCAGCCGCAGCCGACAAACGCTTTGGGTAAAGGGGGAAACTTCCGGCAATATACAGATCGTAAAAGAGATTCGGATTGATTGTGATAATGATGCGGTTCTTCTGATAGTCGAGCAGATCGGTGGGGCAGCATGTCATACCGGCTATAGAAGCTGTTTTTTCAAAAGAGTGGAAGAGGGGGCTGTCGAGGTCATCGGAACGCCGGCAATTGATCCAAAGGAGATATATCATAGATGAAAAATAAAATAAAACTGGGCATTCCAAAGGGGAGTCTGCAAAATGCAACCATTGCACTCTTCAAACGTTCCGGATGGATAATTCGTATCGAAGGGCGAAGCTATTACCCCGAGATCAACGACGAAGAAATCGAGTGCGCCATCTGTAGGGCCCAGGAGATGTCGCGTTATGTTGAAGGCGGCACCCTGGATGCCGGGCTTACCGGCAAAGACTGGATCGTTGAAAACAACTCGGACATACAAGTTGTTGCCGACCTTGTCTATTCCAAGGTAAGCTCTCGACCCGCGCGATGGGTTCTTGCCGTCCCGTTTGAATCCCCCATTAAAAAACCGGAAGAACTCCAGGGGAAAAAAGTGGCCACAGAGCTGGTTCAATATACAAAGAAATATTTTTCAGATCGGAACATCGAAGTAACGGTTGAATTCTCATGGGGAGCTACCGAGGCGAAAGCAAGCTCCGGGCTTGCAGATGCGATTGTGGAGATTACTGAAACCGAAAGCACCATAAAAGCCCATGGACTTCGTATTATAGAAGAGTTAATGCAGACCAACACCCAGCTTATTGCCAACCACAATACCTGGAAGGATCAGGGCAAAAGGAAAAAAATTGAGCAGATCGCACTCTTATTAAAAGGCGCCCTCTTGGGTGAACAACTCGTGGGCCTTAAAATGAATGTTCCCAACACGCACCTTGAAAAGGTAATTTCGCTGCTCCCAAGTCTCAATGCCCCCACCGTTGCACCGCTGTATCAGTCCGACTGGTTTTCAGTGGAGATAGTGGTCAACTCCCATAAAGTGAGAGAGCTCATACCCCGGCTTTTGAAACACGGTGCAGAAGGGATCGTAGAATATCCGTTGAATAAGGTGGTTTAGTACCTTTAACCTGAAACGCTCGGGATAGAAAGAAGATTGTGATGATTTCAGCACGGGCCCGAAAAATTACTTCGTTCATCGTGATGGATGTTCTAGAAAAGGCCCAGGAATTGGAGGCTGATGGTATTGATATTATTCATCTGGAGGTGGGCGAGCCGGATTTTGATACCCCTTTGTGTATCAAAGAGGCTGCCTGCAAAGCCTTGGAGGATGGACATACGCACTACACCCACAGCCTCGGCATGCTGGCCTTGAGGGAAGCCATTTGCCGGCACTATTTTTCTACATACCGTGTTTCGCTAAGTCCCGATCAGATTGTTATTACTTCAGGAACTTCCCCTGCCATGTTTCTTCTTTTTTCTGTGCTTCTTGAAAAAGGGGACCAGGTCATCATCTCAGATCCGCATTATGCCTGCTACCCCAATTTTATCATTTTCTCGGAAGGGGAACCGGTTATTGTACCGGTCTACGAAGAGGACGGATTTCAATACAGACCTGAAGCGATTGAGGAGAAGATTACAAATAGAACCCGGGGTATTTTGATCAATTCTCCATCGAATCCCACCGGGAATCTACTTTCAGCGGACCGTATGGGGGCGATTGCCGAATTTTCGCCCCATATCATTTCAGATGAAATCTATCATGGCCTGGTGTACGAGGGGGAGGCGCATTCTATTCTTGAATTTACCGATAATGCGTTTGTTTTCAACGGGTTTTCCAAGCTTTATGCCATGACAGGGCTAAGACTCGGATATCTGGTGGCGCCAAAATCGTTCATCCGCCCCCTGCAAAAACTTCATCAAAATTTTTTTATTTCAGCCAATTCGGTTGTGCAGATAGCAGGTATTGCCGCGCTGGAAAATGCTGGTGAAGATATCGCCCGTATGATACGGATTTACGATGAGCGTCGACGTTACATGATCCACCGGCTAAAGAGAATAGGATTTGGAATTGCCGTTGAACCGACAGGCGCCTTCTATGTATTTGCAAATGCAAAACACATTTCAACCGATTCATATGCCTTGGCCTTTGACATACTTGAAAAGGCACATGTGGGTGTGGGGCCGGGGATCGATTTCGGGAAAAACGGCGAGGGTTATCTTAGATTTTCCTATGCAAACTCCATGGAAAATATTGAGATAGGGTTGGACCGGATAGAGAAATATCTGCAAGCGGAGTCGTTGCTTGGGAAATAGAACTTATATTTGACAAACCAGGGAATGCCCCGAAGATGATTTGACATGATTATCACCTCCGCCCATTTTGTGACCAGTGCTGTAAAATCGCCACAATACCCATCCGGAAATCTACCGGAAATTGCCTTTTCCGGCCGGTCAAATGTGGGGAAATCTTCTCTGATCAATACGCTCCTTAATCGGAAGCATCTGGTAAAAACCAGCTCTACCCCCGGGCGAACCCGCCTGATTAACTTCTTTGAAATCAATGCATCCTTTTTATTTGTTGATCTTCCAGGGTATGGCTATGCAAAGGTTCCCATCTCTGAGAAAAAAAAATGGCGGCCGATGATCGAAACATATCTGTTAACAAGAAAGGCATTAAAAGGGGTTATCCTGATCCTCGATATCCGCCGTGTTCCCGGAGAGGAAGAACATCAGCTTATCGATTGGCTTTGCCACTTCAATATCCCAAAGATGCTGGTAATTACGAAATCTGACAAACTCTCAAAATCTAATCGGATGAAGAATCGAAAATCTATTGCTGAATCTCTCTTGGTTGACGAAAATGAATTGACGCTTTTTTCGACCAAGTCGCGACTGGGAAAGGATGCTGTTTGGGAAGGTATAACAAATTTGATCGCAAGCGGGTGAATGGAAAAAAAAGAAGAAGATGAAGCCGATGGACTTTAAATCCGGGTTTATTGGTATTGTCGGTGCGCCCAATGTGGGGAAATCGACTCTTTTGAACCGGCTGCTCGGCGGTAAAATTTCAATCACCTCAAAAAAACCGCAGACCACCCGAAACCGCATACTTGGAATCGTCCAACGGCCGGCATCCCAGATCATCTTCCTCGATACCCCAGGTATTTTTAGTACTTCAAACAGATTCAATATCAGATTGGTCGAAACCGCCTTTGCGGTTTTGGGTGATGTGGATATAGCGCTTTTGATGATCGACGCCTCAAAACCGGACCCAGGTTCAGAACAGCTGGTGGTTAAAAAGCTGAGAAACCAAAAAAAACCGGTGATTCTTGCATTTAACAAAATAGATATTGTCGAAAGGTCGACACTTCTATCCAAAATAGATTCATGGGCAAAACAGTTTTCCTTTGAAGCAATCATCCCGATTTCAGCCAAACAGGGAACTCAGATGGAGGAACTGCTTCGTGCCATGGAGGCAGCCCTGCCAAAAGGTCCGCAATATTTTCCCAAAGATCTCATTACCGATATGCCGGAAAAATTTATTGCCGCAGAAATGGTGCGTGAGAAGGTATTCCGTCTTACCGGGCAGGAAATTCCATATGCGACCGCAGTTACCATTGATTCTTTTTCAGAGGTTAAAAAGCGATCACTAGTAAAAATCTATGCCAGCATCCATGTTGAGCGGGATTCACAGAAAGGAATTATTATTGGAAAAAAAGGAATCAAGCTTAAAGAGATCGGCGAAGCCGCCCGAATAGAAATTGAGCGAATGATGGGGTGTAGGGTGTTTTTAAAACTGTTTGTCAGGGTCCAGAAAAACTGGAGCAAGGATATGAAGGCCCTGAGGAGATTCGGTTACTGATGATTCTTTCCTTTTCAACTGATTTTGACGAAGGTCATACTAAAAGGGAACGCCACAAAGCTAGGGAGCTGAGGGAATCTCAATGGTGGAAACGCCGTCTGGCAAAGGGTCTATGCCATTATTGCCAAAGGGCCTATTCTCCCGCAGAACTTACCATGGACCATATTGTCCCGATATCCAGGGGAGGGAGGAGTACAAAAGGCAATGTGGTTCCTTCCTGCAAGGCGTGCAACAATAAAAAAAGATATCTTCTCCCCATGGAATGGGAGGACTATTTAAAATCCGGACAACAGGAGCCATGATGCGTTTGGATAAATTCACTTTAAAATCACAGGAACTGATTCAAAATGCCCAGGGTCTGGCGTCACAACAAACCCATCAACAGATTGAGCCGGAACATTTGCTCAGCGTCATGCTGAGGGAACCCGAGGGAGTTGCAAGAGCCATTCTCCTTAAACTGGGTATCTCGCCGGATAGTGTTTCCGAGGAGATCTCCATTTTTATTGAAAAACAGCCGAAAGTGAGCGGTGCGAGGGATGTTTATTTTTCCCCGAGGACAAAAAATGTCCTTGATGCGGCATTTTTAGAAGCCTCCAACATGAAGGATGAGTATGTGAGCATCGAACATGTTCTTCTGGCTATTTCCGGTGAAACCGATGGAGAAGCGGCAAGAATTCTGAACCGATATGGAATAACCCGGGAATCGATTTTAAAGGTCCTTATCGATATTCGCGGTGCTCAACGGATAACCGATCCGAATCCTGAAGAAAAATACCAGGCTCTGGATAAGTTCAGCCGGGATCTGACCGATCTGGCCCGTTTGGGTAAACTCGATCCGATAATCGGCCGCGATGATGAAATCAGGCGTATTATTCAGGTGCTTTCCAGGCGGACAAAAAACAATCCAGTACTCATCGGCGAGCCGGGTGTTGGAAAAACAGCTATCGTTGACGGTCTCGCCCAACGCATTGTCGCAGGGGATGTTTCAGAAACATTAAAAAACCGACGGGTTGTGGCGCTGGATATGGGAGCCCTCATTGCAGGGGCCAAATACAGGGGCGAATTTGAAGATCGGTTAAAAGCGGTTTTAAAGGAAATTGAAAAGGCAAAGGGTGAGATCATCCTTTTCATAGATGAGCTGCATACGCTGGTCGGCGCCGGAGCCGCTGAAGGGGCCATGGATGCGTCCAACATGCTGAAACCCGCTCTCGCCCGCGGGACCCTTCGGTGCATTGGGGCCACTACACTCAACGAATATCGAAAATATATTGAAAAAGACGCCGCTTTTGAACGGCGATTTCAACCGGTGATGACATTAGAACCGAGTGTAGAGGATACCATTTCCATTCTTCGTGGGATCAAAGAAAAGTACGAGGTTCATCATGGGGTCAGGATAAAGGATTCGGCGATTGTTGCTGCAGCAACCCTTTCAAATCGTTATATCTCTGATCGCTTTCTTCCGGATAAGGCTATCGATCTTATCGACGAGTGTGCCTCAAAGCTGAGAATTGAAATTGACAGCATGCCGACGGAGATAGATGAAATCCAGCGTAGAATTACACAGTTGGAGATCGAAAGAGAAGCCCTAAAAAAAGAGTCGGATCCTGTATCACGGGAACGGTTGCAAAAGTTGGAAGCGGAGCTGGGGGCGATGAAGGAAGAGATAACTTCGATGAAACTCCATTGGCAAGGTGAAAAAGATGTTATCCAGACGATAAGATCAGTCAAAGAAGCACATGAGCAACTCAACATTGAAGAGCAGCAGGCGGAAAGAGAAGGCAATTTGTCCAGGGTAGCCGAAATCAGGTACGGAAAGGCGGTGGAGCTGCAAAATCGTCTGGAAGATGCCAACGAAAAACTCTCCCAACTCCAAAAAGACCGAAAAATGCTCAAAGAGGAAGTCGACGACGAGGATATTGCCGAAGTCGTATCCAGGTGGACCGGTATTCCGGTTAAAAAAATGCTCGAAGGTGAGCGGGAAAGACTGGTCCGCATGGAAGACTATCTATCCCTTCGGGTTGTCGGACAAACCGAGGCGATATCCGCCATTTCAAATGCGGTCCGTCGAGCAAGATCAGGATTACAGGACCCGGACCGGCCGATCGGCTCATTCATTTTCATGGGGCCGACCGGGGTCGGCAAAACCGAGCTCGCCAAAGCGTTGGCTGAATTCATTTTTGATACCGAACAGGCCATCGTCCGGGTCGATATGTCAGAATATATGGAGAGACATGCGGTCTCAAGACTGATCGGGGCTCCGCCCGGTTATGTTGGTTACGAGGAAGGCGGGTATCTGACTGAAGCGGTCCGAAGGCGGCCGTATTCAGTGATCCTGTTTGATGAAATCGAAAAAGCACATCCGGAAGTTTTCAATGTATTGCTGCAGATTTTAGACGACGGCCGTATGACCGACGGACAGGGAAGAACCGTTGATTTTAAAAATACGATCATCATCATGACCTCCAATGTGGGGAGTGATTGGATCCGGGAGATGGAAGGAACAAGTCGTCTGGAGATGGAGGAGAAGATAACGGAATCTTTAAGGGCACATTTTAAACCCGAGTTTTTAAACCGGATAGATGAAACCATCATATTCCAGAATCTGACACCCGACCAGATCAGTAAAATCGTTGGCATACAAATGAAAATGCTCAGTAAACGGCTTTCTGATCAGCATATCGAGCTCGACCTGTCGGATCGTGCAATTTCATTGCTTGCAGAATTGGGGTATGATCCCATCTACGGCGCACGACCTCTAAAGCGGGCTATTCAAAAGTATATCGAAAATCCGCTGGCAACTGAAATTTTAAAGGGAACCTTTACGGAAGGAACCCGCATCAGGGCAGATGTGGAAGGGAATCAAATTGTCTTTAAGGCGATATAAAAATGAACCCCTCCACAATTGACTCACTTCCTTTGTCGGTGCGTTAGACGATAGTTGATTTTGCTTGACACAAAAAAAAGGGGGTGATATCGCCTCCTTGTTCAGAACAATAAAGGCACGTAGCTCAGGGGGAGAGCGCTACCCTGACACGGTAGAAGTCCGGGGTTCAAATCCCCGCGTGCCTACCACAATTAACAAGGGTTCAGAGTAGGAATCATCTAATGTTGTAGACTTCATCATGGGGTCCCAACAGTACAAACTTAATAGTTTCGTCAGATGTTGCGGAACAATCGGAACAGGCAACAAATTCAGCGGCTCCCTTTTTTCGGCATGCAGCACAATATAGGTAGATTATGATAAAGTTACGTTTGATCGGACAAGAATAAAACCCCCTCAAGTTACCCTTTAGAGGTTCGCCGAGTTCAACCGGATGCTCCATAACTTGGCAAACTTTCTGTTCTATCTGCTTTTTTATGCTGGAATGTTTCCTGACACCTTCCAAGAATTCCTTTTCAAACATTGCTTTCATGAATCGCCAAAGACTTCCTCAAAGGTATACCATTTAGCTTTGTCGTCTTTGAGCCTGGACTGTACATCGAGTAGCGCTCTATGGAAGTCAGGATCGGATAGTATGATTTCCATGCTATCTCCTTGCGCTTGCCGTTTGAGTGCGAGGACAAATTGCGTAATAACATCGGCGACTGTTGTTCGGTGTTCTCGAACATATACCTTGACAAAATCTGCTAAATCCTGATCAAGGCTGATATTTAAACGTGTTTTAGGCATGATATCCCTCCCTGTTGTGATGTTCCCAATATACACCCATCAGGAACAATTGTCAAGAGGGGAAACACTTAGAATTGTTGATTGTAGATTGCATGATATAGAAGACACGGGGGTCGCACCGTAATTAATAATTATTGACTCAAGTTTCGCAACTGATATTTTAAGAAAATTCGCATCAGGCATAGGGTAAAAAGAAATTTTTCTGGAAAAAATTGATAATGAGCGTTTTGGCGATGGCACAAAACCTTTTAAGAGGGCGGTGGACCCCAATGTCTGGACAGCCTGATAGGTATGATAAGCTCTGAGCCGCCGGTAAAAGAAATTAAAAAGAGACATCAGGCAGCCTCTTTTACGACACATACAGTCTCTTACACTGATGTTGAACCTATCAAAAATTGTGAAATGATCTCGTGACTACAGAAAGTTTCAATGGAAAGCTCACTGCTACCCGCAATCTGAGAAGGGCAAGATTCTATTTTCGCCTTTTCTTTATCATGGCCATTTTAATTGTAATAGCTGTTTGGGTGGATTTTTGGATTGGAAGCGAACTGGGATTGGCGAAAAAATTTGTGGAAATTGCGAGAGGCCGGTGGGGAATGGGAGTCTTAGTAGTCGGTGGGCTGATTTATATCTTGCTATTGAGTCTACCTTTTGTGCCGGGAGTAGAGCTTGGAATTTTGCTTATGTGTGTTTTTGGAAAAGAAGGAATTGTTTTTGTCTATTTTTCCACCGTTGCCGGTTTAAGTCTGGCTTTTTTAATGGGTCGCATGCTGCCGAAAAGATGGGTAGAACTCCTGTTGGAAAAACTTGGATTTCCTCAAACCTGTGACAACCCATCTGATGAGATTGATTACATGCTGAACAACTTTCCTTTCTACCAAAAATTTTGTCAAAATCGGTTCAGGTCTTTATTATTGAAGTATCGCTATCTGGCCATAGGTTTTTCGTTCAATATACCCGGAAATTACCTCATTGGCGGAGGGGGCGGGATTTCCTTGGCCTGCGGAATTAGTCGAAACGTCTCATTTAAGTGGTTTTTGCTAACCGTCGTTTTTGCAGTTTCTCTGGTGCCCCTGCTTGCATTTTTCGGTGTAATTCAGCTGGAAGCAATCTTAGGAATTTAAAAACCGAGGAGGACAATATGAAAAGCCCTATTCTAAATTGGGCATGCGGGATAGCGGTCGTATTGGGATTGCCTCTCGGAGTGATTGTTAACCGACGCTCTGCACACTTTCAAAAATCGCTTTTCGAAGATCCCTGGCAGTGGCCGGCGGTGCCGGAACATCCGGGTGCAGAGGCATGGAGATGGCTTCCTCCGGACAAAGGTTAGCGCACGCCCCGCAACCGATACAACGATTTTCATTCACAACCGCTATTGCTTCATCATTCATTGAAATCGCCGATAGCTGGCAGTGCTCCACGCAGGTTTCACAACCCTCACACAGCTCTTCATCTACCGCTGCAAGGTACCCGGAGGTGGCGATCCAGACCGGGCGATCAGTTTCCTTTACCTTTTTGAGTATATCACAGTGGCATTCGCAGCAATTGCACAAATACTCCAGGAATTTTGAGGTATTGGAGCTTAAATGTACCAAACCGTGTGCTTCACATTCTTTTAAAATCTCATAGGCCTCTTCTTTGGTGATCATTCGTGTGATCCCTCTTTCTGCGGTATACTGTGCCCCGGGACCGAAATTCATGCAGGACTCTTTGGGTGCCTCACAACTCTCTTCTCCCAATAGATAGGCTTGGTGCCGGCAATAACAATGGCCGACCGCAATGGCCTCCGCCTCTTCAATATAGCGTGAAAGCTCGTCAAAGGTATAAACCGTTTGTCCGGCCTGAATGGTCTTTTCAACCGGAATGATCCGGGATGGGGGTGTTATATCTTTGGCATCCATAAACGTTTTGGTCACCATCGGTGTGGCCATATCCAAATATGTTTTAAACCGGCGGGCTAAACGACGATCCCGTTCGGTATCCGTTCCCCGCATGAACTGGAATTCAAATATACCCGGCATAATCGGCAATAATCGATACAGGACCACTCCGTCTTTTTTCCGCGTCAGTACGGTTCCTTTATCTGCCATCGATTCCAGCAGGGGAACTAACTCTTCCACCGGTTTTGAAAGCTTTTCGGCCAAATCCTGAGCCGGTGTGGCTGTCGGGGGAATTTTAGCGGCAATCTCAGCTTCTTCTTCCGTAAAAAGTTCTTCGAAGAGCTCGGTCAGTTCGGGACATGGCATCGCGATAATCATGCCGCCCAGTTTGTTCAGGTTATTGCAAAGTTCGGTCACCAGGGCTTTTTCCATGGCAAATCTCCTTTAAAGCGTTTTTGTTATCGCCCGTATCTGTGAAAAAACAGACAATAATTATCTTTTGTTTTTAGGGAACATAGATAATTGTCGCTTGGGTGTCAAACAAAAAGACCGCAGGATTGAAGGACCCTGCGGCCTAGAATGTGGGGATAAGCGCCCTATGCATTTACTTACTACTAAGCTGACTACATTAATTTTTTCTGTTTATTTTTCCATTCTGTTTTCTTTCTATTTTTTTTATTTTTCAGTATTTTCTTCTAATGCATATTTTGTGATATTTATATTCCATCCATCTATATTATAAATATACATGACATAATGCTCTATTTCGTGACTCAAAGCAGATTGTTCGAGCGTCCATTCGTTTTCGGGATCGATCCCTATACCTTTCATGAGATGAATTTTTACGGCAGGTTTCTGATCAAGATAATAAAATCTACCAGCTAACATGAATGACATATCGGGGTCCTCAAACCCGCAATATGTCAGACCATCGGGATACTCCCGACAATGTGCCGGCCCAATTATCAAATCAAAGGGGGGAACTGGCCCATAACCTATCTCCTCAACCATTTCTTGAAAAATATTGTCTATTTTATCGAGATTAACGCTGTGTCCACTCGTCCAAACGTTAATTTCAAGAGATGTAATCGTATCCGGGTCCTTATAAGGACGGGGATCGATCACGAATTCTGAAGAGCAGTTAAAATTTATAAGAACGAGAGCGTTTAAGCCGACGAAGAAGATAGAAGAGCAACATAGACTGATAAGACCGCAATTTTTTCTAAATTTACTTTATTTTGGTTTTGTTTTCATTTTATTAATTACAAATCTTTTTATTTTTAATAATATAAAATTACTCAAGTTTCGCACCCCCAATGGGGCACGGTGTCGCATCTGGTGTGGGTTAAATAAAATTTTTTTGGAAAAACAATGAGGCAGCCGTTGTGAACCGGAACCCATAAAGTAATCTCCGTGCACAGGCACGCGATGGTCTGGTTTCTTTCGTAATATCAGTTGCTTTTGAAATGATAACTCTTAAAAGGTTTTGTGTCGTTGTCAAAGCGCTCATCACCAATTTTTCCCAGAAAAATTTCTTTTTACCCTATGCCTGATGCGGCTTTTCTCAAAATATCAGGTGCGAAACTTGAGAAAATTAGTTCATACACCCACAAACATTTTGGAGCCATCTTTGTGAACTATTTGGCGACACACGGCCTTTTCACAGGAGACTTTGGGATTGAAATGCATGAAGGGACCCATAGGATTTTTCTGCCAAGCCCAGATGGGTGTCAAACAAAAAGACCGCAGGATTGAAAGACCCTGCGGCCTAGAATGTGGGGATAATTTACTTACTTACTAAGCTGACTACATTCACCCACAAACGTTTTGGAGCCATCTTTGTGAACTATTTGGCGACACACGGCCTTTTCGCAGGAGACTGTGGGATTGAAATGCATGAAGGGACCCATAGGATTTTTCTGCCAAGCCCAGACATGAAGCTCGTATTTCCCTTCCCCCTTGTGTTCAAAAGAAGTAGGCATATTTGTTTTTACATCGCCCTCTCCGGATCCATCCGTATGGGCAAGGTGGAAATAATTGAGCATTGAGACAGCTGCCGCATCTCCGTACACGACATATTCCGCTCCGACCAGATTTCCGTTTGTATCGACAATCGGCTCTTCAGGTTCGGTGGGATCAAAAGTTTTGTCCATCTTCCAATCTTTCCGAAAGTGATAACCCATGGTCCCCATTTTTTCGTGGTATTTACAAGCGGGCGTCTCTCTCTTGGTATACCACCCGTTCAAGACCAGCCCGGCGACATTTTTTATATGTTGGGTGTCGTTTTTGAGTTTTGCAAAGATCTCATCGTAATGATCTCCAAAAGCAAAACCGGTAAAAAGTAAAAACTGACAGACGAACAAAAATGTTATTTTTTTAATTCTTTTCATTTTTTTATTTCTCCTAATTGATTAAAGATTTGAAAATTGAACCAATAGACTCAAATTGATTTAAGTTTTTATCGTATCTTTAGAACCACCTCCTTTTGACATCAGGGCGCACATAATTCTTCTCGAACCCACCCTATAAATTTTACTTCGTCTCGATTTATAAAGCTTTTTGGTCTTTGTCTCCGGGATGAACCAGAAACTTTACTTGACAAGCAAAATGTATGCCCGATAATAAATGGTCTCAAGTTTGATCTTAACTGCCCCTGATTGTGCTGTTTTTGCCTGAGAGCGTTAAAATGTGTAAGGAGCAGAAAAGTGACCCAAAGGTCGTGGGGCGTTTGACTATGATCGGCGTAACCGGAGTTACATAAGGCAATAACCTTTTGATATAAAAAAACAAATCATTCATACGACCTTTTTGTCGTCTCTTTGTGACCTAAATATAAATATCACGCTTGAAAGATTTCCTCCGCACCGAAATGCACTCTTCATCTATATTTAGACAAAAACAACCGGGTTTTATTCCAAAATTGTTTTCTGGAATAATTTCTATGAAAAATTGTCTTTTTAATAATAAACCTTAAAGAATTCAAATATTAGTATAATTGAAGGATCGAGGTTAAAAGCTGGGTCTGTCTCCTCGCTCTATTGATATGGGGGCGTTCAGCATAAACAGGACAAGATGATTTTAATTAACAAAAACGCCCTGATCGAACAATTTGATAATGATATTCGATTGCGGATGTGGTGGAGAGTAGCCGCAGTTTTCTGTTTCTTGATTCTATTTGCGGGATTTGTCCTTTTTAAATATTATGGGCGGCCCGGTTACGCCTGGCGCTGGCTGTTACCGTCTCTAGCGGTAATCTTCTACATTTTGGTTTTTCTAAAGAACGGCCTGAGATTAAATCGCAAAATAAATGAAACACAATTATTGCCGGTATTGGGAATAGGAAATTGGATCACGTTATTTCGGGCGAACTTGATCGCTATTTTGGCAGGATTGCTTTTCTTGCCTTGGTATAGTTTTACCGATAAGTCCTTCTGGCTCACCTGGCTGCCCGGTATAATTTATCTTTCAGCTGCAATCCTTGATTATTTGGATGGATTTCTTGCCCGCCTCACTAGCCATGAAACGCAATTAGGTCGATTATTTGATACTAAAATTGATGCCCTGGGATTGCTGGTTGCTACACTTGTTGCGATTAAAATTGGACAGTTGCCGATTTTTTATTTATTTGTGGGCATTGCCTACTATCTATTTCAAATCGGAATTTGGTTCAGAGGGAAAATTTCTAAACCAGTGATTGATTTAAATCCCCGGCCGGGAGCAAGGCTGATGGCCGGATTTCAGATGGGCTTTGTCGGCGTCATATTATTTCCTATTTTAAAGCCGCCGGTGACTACCATTGCTGCCTCTATCTTTATGACTCCTTTTTTGCTAGGCTTTTTGAGAGATTGGTTGGTTGTCTGCGGTCAACTATCAACCGATCACTGTCAGCGTGCGATCTGGGAAATAAAATTGCAGTATTTGTTCGTGGCAACGAAACGATTTCTCAACCGATGATCGACGAAAATATGACTTGCGATAAGAAAGATATTGATGCAACAAAAACAGCTTCTCCGCCATCGGACAATAATACGATTCGTTCGCTTTTAACACCGCCGGAACCCATCCAGAGTCTGGAATACTTGAAAGAGCAGATATCACAAGCTGCTGACTTTCGCATGCAAAGAAAGAGGCCTTTCATTGTCATCAGCTATGCCCAAAGTGTGGACGGAAGTATTGCCGCGCGCAACAGAGCCCCAATTCTGTTAAGTGGTCAGGAATCCATGCGGCTCACACATCACATACGAGCATGCTGTGATTCAATCCTCGTTGGTATAGGGACTGTCCTGGCCGATAATCCCCGACTAACCGTTAGATTGGGCGCGGGAAAGAATCCTCAGCCTATCATTTTAGATACCCGGCTCAGAACGCCAATTGATTCGAAACTAGTCAAAAGATCTGATTTAAGTTCCTGGATTGTGAACGGGAAAGGAAACTCGCAGGAAAAAATTGACGCCCTTCAAAATGCTGGGGCGACAGTGTTGTCATGCGCCACGGCTGCCCGGGGAAAAATCGATCTCAACACACTCATGGGACTGCTGATTGATAAAGGGATCAACAGCATAATGGTGGAAGGCGGTGCGGAAGTCATCACCAGCTTTGTGAATGAACAGCTTGTTGATCAGTTTGTCATAACGATTTCGCCCAAACTGATCGGCGGGCTGCCGGTGATTGATAAGCGTGGCCTAGGGGTCTCATCTTTTTTGCGATTGGGTAATGTCGAATACCAACATTTGGGTGATGACCTCGTCATGTGGGCCCGTCCGATTTGAGAAGACGAATGAAACAACTATCAATAATATTTAAGAATCCTTATGAAGTAGACATTCAAGTTCAACCCGTTCCGGAGGTTGAAGAAAATAAGGTTCTTGTCAAAACAAAATGGTCGGCGATCAGTTCCGGTTCTGAAATGTTGGTGTATAAAGGTCTGGTGCCATCCGGATGGCCGATCGATTCAACCATTCAGTCTCTTTGTGGTAACTTTCAATATCCGGTTAAATACGGATACACAACAGTCGGAGAAATTGTTGCCGTCGGCCCCCGGGTCAGCGGCGACTGGTTGGGACGATCGGTTTTCTCTTTCCACCCGCATGAGAGCCATTTCCTGGCCAAACCGGATGAACTTATTTGCATCCCATCGGAAGTCGATTTTATAGAAGCATTATTTTTACCCAATATGGAAACAGCCGTTAATTTGTTGATGGACGGCGCTCCGATTATCGGTGAATGCGTTATCGTTTTCGGCCAGGGTGTCGTTGGCCTGTTAACGACCGCCCTATTGGCAAAATTTCCATTAGGTCCATTGATTACGCTGGATCGTTATCCTAAACGGCGGCAAAAATCACTCGAGATCGGGGCCGATAATGCCTTTGATCCGGATGATCAGAGGATTTCGTCCCGGATAACCGACACCCTAAAATCGAATTCTAATCAAGATTCAGCCGACCTTGTTTATGAGCTTTCAGGCGAGCCATCCGCTTTGAAACTGGCTATTACAAAGACAGGTTTTGACGCACGGGTTGTAATCGGTTCATGGTATGGCACCAAAATGGCAAATCTGGAGCTTGGTAAAGATTTTCATCGAAACAGAATCCGGCTAATTAGTAGCCAGGTCAGCACTATTGCACCCCGGTTCACAGGTCGATGGACAAAATCGAGGCGGATAGGGATTGTGTGGAAAATGATTAGGTCCTTAAAACCGGAGCGATTTATTACGCATCGTTTTCATGTCAGTCAGGTGAAACAGGCGTTTGAATTGTTGGACAAAAAGCCTGAAGATGCAATTCAGGTGGTTTTGTCTTATGAAGAATAGACCATATCACATCAATTAGATTCATGGATAATGGGTATTTTGAATTCGGCCGGTTGGGCTATTTTATCGTTGCTACTTACATCGCACAGCTTTTTCTGATTTGCTTTTACCCCATTCCCAGTGCCGGGTCTACATATGAGATGCTTTTTAAAAGGACCGCATCTAGTGAATTTTCAAAACAACATCTCT
>DRHF01000370.1 GCA_011049715.1 Desulfobacterales bacterium | reverse complement strand
CTCAAACTCAGGTCAAAGCGGGTGTAAAACCGGAACTCGGCCGGTCTGTAAATATAATAACCGGGTCATTCGTCTTAAGACGCTTGAAAACAAGGCCTCGGAAGGTTCCGGCTAAACGCCCGCTAAGACCTTCAAACAGTGACCCAGCTGCCGATTAAAAACCCTGCCCGGCTTTGCAGATAAATCCATAGGTAAATGGCAACGGATGTCTAAATAATAACGCACTCATTAGTAAGTAGGCACGGCGGAACCTTGAAACACCTATCGATACTTTTCAAGGAGCCGTGCCGTCTTTTGTTGGACCCCGTCGATACTGATCATCAGAAGATCGGCTTTAACCGCTGACCAATGGTAGGCCTCTTTTTCATCCCCGGTGACAATGCCACACCACATCATCCCACCTACAGCTGCGACACCGTCCAGGTTTATTTCCAGGGCCCGCTCAAATGATTTTCGAGCGGACGCATAATCTTTATTTCGATAAAGGGCCCACCCTTTGAGGTTATTTGCCATATAAGAGTTCGGAATTTCTGAAACCGCCCTTTCAAACCATATGGGTTCAAGTGCGGTCCCTTCCCAGGCGGAAAAAATATAAAAAGCTTCCAGGGCCCGCCCCAGGCAATCAAATCCACGCGGCGATGCAGCTTCGGGCCAAAGGACCTTTTGGCGCCGGCTTTCGGGTATCGGGAATCCGCACCTCTCGAGCCAGGTCAGAAATCCCGTGCGAAATTCGATAAGATTCTGATCGAAATCTAAAACAAACGGACCGGATCGATCTTCACTTTCTTTTTCAATATCCACCAGTGTCAGTTCTGTTTTCGATTCACCTTCAGATCCCTGCAAACGGCCTTTAAGCCAAATCCGAATTTCTTGCTCCGGTCCCAATTCCTTGATATTCGGTGAAGGAGCTTTGCCTCTATTGTAAGCTTTGAGGTCATTTGCATTTTTAAAAACTTTCCCCACGCGCCATCCGAACCAAAACTCCCTGAATCTCGTGTGAAGAGCGATCACATTACCCAACAAAAAATGTACCGCCAATCCGATCCCGTTAAATTTTGATCCGGATCCCGATAATAGTGGCAAAACAATACAGCGGGGTGGATCTATTTTCTTTTTCTTTTCTGACATTTTTTCCATCCTTTTTAAAACGGTTTTTAATCACCCAAATCGCTCATTATCAATTCTTTCAGAAAAATTTCTTTTTGCCCTATGTCAGATGCGACTTTCCTTAATATATCCGGTGCGAAACTTGAGCAAGATATATATAAATTAAACGCTTTATCCCAAAATGCTCAAAGTCGTTCGCAAATGACTTTTTACGAGACCATCAAACTTGACAGTCTCGTAAAAAGTCGAACTTAGACGGCAAAGTAAAAAGATCCAAATTCAAGGCGCGCAAATCCTGAGGAATGAGGCGTACTTACAGTACGCTGCAATGACGAAGGATGCAGCGCAACACAGAAGTTGGACTTTTTACGAAGCCGTCAAACTTGACATTTAAATAAACGAAGAAGTAGTTAATGACAAAAGCCAATTTTAGTAAAAACTGTCCAATCGAATTTTAAAAACCAAATTTCATACCCAAAGGGAGGGCATATGCATCCATTAATCGCGTCTTTAATGAAAGAAAACACTGTTGTGACCGATGGATCGTGGGGCACACAGCTTCACAAAAAGGGTATAAAAAGGGGTGAGTGCTCTGATTTTTGGAACCTGAGCCATCCGGATTGGGTTGAAGCGGTTGCCAGGGAGTATGTCGATGCCGGCAGCCGGATCATATTAACCAATACATTTCAAAGCAATCGAATATCGCTCGGGCGATTTAACCTGGCCGATAAGGCCGTTGAAATCAACAGAAGCGGCGTTCAAATTTCAAAAAATGCTGCGGGGGATAACGCGTATGTCTTTGCATCAATCGGTCCTTGCGGCAAAATGCTTTTAACCCAGGAGACAACCGAAGAAGAACTTCAACGAATATTCCAAGAACAGGCGAACGCCATCGCCGATGCCGGTGCAGACGGTATCATTGTTGAAACGATGATCGATATTGTTGAAGCCAAAATCGCCGCCACCGCCGCCAAACAGACCGGGCTGCCGGTGATCGTCAGTATGGTGTTTGATGCCGGTTTCAACAGGGATACCACCTTGATGGGCGTTACACCGGAACACGCTGTGAAGGAACTTACAAAGGTGGGTGTGGACGGTGTCGGCGCCAACTGCGGGCAGGGAATCAAAGGGTATATCCCGATTTGTAAACGTTTGCGGGAAACAACCGATTTGGCCGTTTGGATCAAGCCGAATGCGGGGTTGCCGAAAGTAGAAGATGAAAAAACTATTTACTATACCACCGCCGGAGAATTTGTGAAATTCGTACCCGAGTTGGTCCAAGCCGGAGCAAATTTTATCGGTTCTTGCTGCGGTTCGGATCCCGAGTTTGTAAAGGAGATTAAAAAGATCCTAGACAAATCGTAATGGAAGCGGTTTGGATAAATCTTCATCTAAAGCCTGCCAAGCGCCTGTTCTAAATCGGCAATAATGTCCGCAGGGTCTTCAAGGCCCACCGAAAGCCTGATTAATCCATCCACAATTCCTGCAGACGCCCGTTCATTCTGTGTTAAATGTTCGTGGGTTATTGTCGCCGGGTGCATACAAATGGTGCGGCTGGTCCCGAAGGTGACGGCATGAACAACGAGTTCCAATGAATTCATCACCTTGGCGGCGCCTGCCATGCCATCTGGAACGACAAACGATAGCAGCCCGCCCTGTTCCCTCATCTGCCGTTTTGCCAACTGATGCTGAGGGTGATCCGGCAAACCGGAGTAGTTAACGTGGCACACTTTCGGGTGTTGAGATAGAAACTCGGCCACAGCCTGTGCATTTGCGCTATGCCGCTCCATTCTGAGCGAAAGGGTTTCAAGGTATTGCAAAGTCAGCCAGGCTTCCATCGGCTGCATCACCGCACCCACGAATTCGGTTGTGTTCCAACGGATATCCTCAATCAGATCTTCGGACCCCACAATTGCGCCCCCCAGAACAGTGGCATTGCCGGCTAAAAATTTGGTGATGGATAGCAGAATAATATCAGCGCCCAGTGTCATCGGCTTCTGCAGGGCCGGCGTTGCTGTCGTATTGTCTACCAATAAGGGAACCTTGTGGGAGTGCGCTGTTTCAGCGATCGCCGCAATATCGGTCACAAAAAGACAGGGGTTGCTCGGTGTTTCAACCCATACGAGTTTTGTGTTGGCGTCAATCAGTGCATCCCAGGAATCGGTATTCGACGGATTATCCACAAATAGAAACGAAACGCCACACCGCTGAGGAAAGATATGGGCAGCCTGTTTATACCCTTCACCAAAGACATTTAAGGAGGTGACCACATTGTCGCCGGGTCGGGCGATGGTGAAAATGAGATTAAACAGGGCCTGGGATCCGGAACCGGCTGTAATACCGGCCCCACCGCCTTCAAGCGACGCCAGACGATCTTCCAGCAACCTGTTTATGGGTGTCGCGGTTCGGCCGTAAACCGGGTAAGGAGTTTTTCCAAATGTTTTATAGGGAAAGGTCATGGACGGCGTAATGGGTGGTACAAACGATCTGAACGCCTCGAAGTCGTCTAGAGGATGAAAACCGGCATGAAGTGCGCGGGTGTCAAATCCGAGATGAGTATCCGTCCGCAAGGATCTTTGTTCCTTGGGATCAAACGCCCACGGATCTCTTATAAAAAAGCGTTGTTCGTCGCTCATTTTTCTACTCCTCCATCCTGGTTTAAAGCGGACGAAATCGATTAACGTAAAACCGCTCTCTGTAAAATCATTTCTATTTCAGCATTGATGGCTGGTGTAATAGGTTCAGGTTGATGGTTTTTAAGAATGTATTTAATTTTCGCTTTGGTGCGCTCTCCCATTGTCGTTGCCCCGTCGGCCTTCCAGTTATCATAAGTCTGTCGGTCGGTAAGGCCGGGTTGCCAATTTTCTCTGAAATGATCAAACGTATGTGCATCGTCGAGAAAATGTCCCCCCGGGCCGACGCGTTTTATGGCATCGATCGCTAGATGCTCCCGATCCACACG
>DRHF01000369.1 GCA_011049715.1 Desulfobacterales bacterium | reverse complement strand
GCTCATGCCTGTGATAGCCAGACCAAAACTGAGCTGCCATAAATAGAAGGCGAACCCCACAGCGATAACGGCAAGGAGCAGCGTTATCCATCCATAGTACTTTTTGCTTCCTGTCAACGCTTTTTCAAGCATAATCACCTCATACTATGTAGTAAGCAGCCGGGCCCGTACCCAGGCCCTGTTTACGACGTATCGTGTAGTTGGATCTTAACAGTTCTCTGACGCCGGACCCGGGGTCTTCCAGGTCTCCAAAGGTGAGGGCACCGTTGGCGGCTTCCACGCAGTTGGGCATTTTTCCGACCGCCAGCCTTTCGGTGCAAAAATTGCATTTTTCGACGACCCCCTTCATGCGGGTGGGAAATTTCGGGTTTCTTTCTTTAATAAATGGGCGCGGATCCCTAAAATTAAAACTTCTTGAACCATACGGGCATGCTGCCATGCAGAATCTGCATCCGATACACCGGTGATAATCCATATGCACGATACCATCTTTCCGTTTAAATGTCGCCTGGGTCGGACAAACCCTTACACATGGGGGATTTTCACAGTGGTTACAAAGAACCAAAAATGGCAAATTTTCTATTCTTTCTGGTAGAAATCGCCTATCCCTTGTGGGGAAGGCGTGTTTAAACGCTTCGGCCCAGATCCATTTGATCTCATGATTTTTGTTTTTAAATTCCGGAATATTGTGGATTCTATTGCAGGCATCGACCATCGGCACCAGATCTTCGGCCAATTTGAACTTTTTAGTATCGATAACCATTGCCCATCGGGTTGCAGTGATTGCTCCTTTATTTGGCAATACTTGGACTTTCTGTTTATCACCCTTTTCTCCGGATGCGGCAAAGACATCCAAAAGAGGTTTGGCTCCAAGCCCCAGCGCAGAAACCCCAGCCACTTTCAAAAAGCGTCTCCTGCTGCTCTCCATCATTTTATCTCCTTTGGGTTATCTATATGGCAATTCCAGCAATTAGGCCTCACCGAAGCGTAATTATGACATTGGTCGCAAAATTCAGCCTTATTGAAATGACAATCCAGACAGGTATTGGAAAGACTCATGTCAAACGACTTTCCTTTGCTGTTGACATAGACTCTCTTTCCGTTTCGGACGACCGTATTTCTCCAGACGTTAAGCAGTTGCATATGCTTTGCCCGCATAACCGATTTTGGTTCAACACACTCTTTTGCAGCTTTTGCCCTGTCCGTCAGCTCTGGTTCAGGCGCAGGAGATGCTTTTCCGTGGTTGTACCAGAAAGGAAATGAGGTTATGATTACAAATACGACCAGGCCTGCAACAACCATTCCTCTGTCATATATCTGTTTTTTATCAGCCATCATCACCCTCCAATCCGGGTATCGGTTCTGAGCGCAAATCTGTCGTCCTTTCATTTTGTCCGGGCAGATTCAACGCGTTTCCTACCAGTTCATGGACACCGGTTACATCCACGTCAGGAACCCAGTATTCCATGGCGGCAGGCAGGGCGGCTCTGTCAATGGCGCATACGCAGGCGAGCATGTTCACGTTATGTTTTTCATGAACATATTTTACTGCATTGGCCCTGGGAAGACTTCCTGCCATCCTCAGTTCCATATTTTCTCCTGCATTTAGGCCCGACCCGCTTCCACAACAAAATGTCTGTTCTCGTATGGTATTCCGGGGCATTTCATAGAAGTTCTTGCATGTGTTCTTGATGATGTACCTCGGTTCATCCAAAAGCCCCATGCCTCTGGATGTGTTGCAGGAGTCGTGGTAAGTGACCCTTAGGTGATCGTTTCTGCCGGGGTCGAGATCCAGTTTGCCCTGTTTGATCAGATCGGCGGTGAACTCGGTGATATGAACCACCCTGGTGGCTTTGGCATTTTCAAATTTTGTTCCGGTAATGGGTGAAACCGGTTCTGTCAGAAAATCGGCGGGACCGTTCATGGTGTCCATGTACTGGTGAATCACCCGCCACATGTGGCCACATTCGCCGCCAAGAATCCATTTCACACCCAGCCGTTGAGCCTCAGCATACATTTTGGAATTCAACCGTTTCATGGTTTCATGAGAGGTAAAGGATCCAAAGTTTCCTCCCTCGGAAGCATATGTGCTCCACGTGATATCAAACCCGTATTTCTCTTTTAAAAAATGAAACAATATCAAATACCCCATGGCCGTGTATGTGCCCGGGTCTGCGAATATATCGCCGGATGGTGTAATAAACAGGATGTCGGCCCCTTTTTTATTAAAGCTCGGTTCCACGCGGACCCCGGTGACATCCTCTATATCGTCGACAAAGAAGTCGAGCATATCCTTAAATGCGTGGGGTTGAATGCCGAGATGGTTCCCGGTCCGGTAACAGTTGGCAACTGGGGTAGCGATCCAGTCAATATTGAGACCCAGGAGATTGAAGAGCTCTCTGGCCATCATGGTAATTTCAGCGGTATCGATACCGAATGGGCAGAAAACCGAGCACCGCCTGCACTCCGTACATTGAAAAAAATAGTACCACCACTCCTTCAGGACACCGAGGGTGAGTTTCCGTGAACCGGCCAATTTTCCGAGTATCTTTCCGGTGGTAGTGAAATCGTTTCTGTATACCGAGCGAAGAAGTTCCGCACGCAGCACCGGCATGTTTTTGGGATCACCGGTTCCGATAAAAAAATGGCATTTGTCCGCACATGCGCCGCAGCGGACGCAAATATCCATAAATACTTTAAAAGAACGAAATCGATCGAGCCGCTCCCGAAATCCTTCAAAAATGATTTCTTCCCAGTTTTCAGGAAGCTTCCAATCGGCATCCAAAGGGTTCCACGCACGTGCGTTTGGTAGCCCGACATATTCCACACTTTTGGGATTGGAAGCATAACAGTACATCCCTTTTCGAATCCGAACAGGGGTGTCCATCCATCCGGTTTGGGGTGGGGTTGTATCTATTTTTGATAACAACTCATCAGGCTTAAGAAGATCGTCAGACATTCGTTACTCCTTTTCTTTTTCCTCTGGTGTTGTCGGCGCTATCGCTTTTTCCACCGGCAATCCCGCCTCAACCATTTTTTCCCTGAATTCATCCTCATACTGTTCGTATGTATGGACCTCCACCGGGTAGTTCCACGGATTAATGTGTCTGATACGGCGGCTGTTATTGGCGAGGTTCCTAGTGGGACTCATGAAAATTCCCCCCAAATGCATTAGCTTGCTAAAGGGGAAATATGCCATGAGGACACTGACAAAGAACAGATGAACATAAAAAACACCCCCCACATCTGACGGGATTTTGGGGCGAAATGTGACCAACCCCATGGCCAGTTCTTTAACCCCGACAACATCCACTTTTGTAAAGTGCCGCATGAGAATCCCTGATATCGCCACACCGATAATGAGAAAAAGGGGGAAAAAATCTGAGGCAAGGGAAATATACCTGACCTGGGGAATGAAGACTCTTCTTAAGAAGAGGAAAATGACCGCTGCCAACAGCGCAATTCCGGAAAATAAAACACCGGGTAAGCCGACCTGAAGGAATCCGTCGACCTTTTCCAGCAACTGCAGATAAGAGGGCGCCGGATCGATAAAAAACCGAAGATGTCGGATCACCACAGTTAAAAGCGACCAGTGAAAAACGATTGCACCGAGCCACAGCCACTTCTCCCATTCGTAAGAAAGTTTATCTCCTTCTTTTAACTGGCACTTGGTGTTTCTGAACAATGAGCGGAAAAAAAGCACCTCCAAAAACATCCGCGCCACAACGCCCACAGTCGTTGACGGATTGTCTATACCGGCGGGTTTTATCCAGGAAAGGGATTTCTGCTGGCCACAGGTTGAAGGGATCCGGAATGGGACAGGCGAATGTGCCCAGTTCAATACACGATAAATAAATCCGGCGATGAATGTAATAATCGCCAGATAGGGGATGATAACCCCAAAAAGAATCTGAAATCCGGCAGCTTCAACGCCCACATAGGCAAGCAGAAAGAGGACAATAACCGATAGGAGGGAAAATATATAGTTTACATTCATTTACCATTACCTCGCTGATGGATTCGTAACACGGACCATTTTATCTAAATTTCAGTCGCCCGAAATCCCTTACACTATGGATTGAATTTTCTAAACTCCGGTTCGATTTCCGGTCTCTCACAAACCAATCCTGCTCTCTCGAATGCCCTGAACGTTCTGTTTTTTACTTCGTTTGCCTCGAGCTGGTAGATCTTCTCCCTACAGGCCACAAAAATATTGAACGCAATGAGGCTGAGCGCATCAATTTGCTCCTCAAACAACCGCAACTCATCCTCAAACCGATTTCTGTCAAGTTCTTTGTTTAAAATGTGTCTGATCGCTTTTTTCAAAGAGAAGACAAACCCGACAGCCTGCGAAGGGGTAAAGTCCTGAATCGCTCTGATCCTGATGACGGGGTCCAGAAGCGAGATCACGGCTTTTTCATCCAATCCTTTAAGAAGTTCACCATAGAGTGATTTGAGGCTTTGCAAGGTGGTACTCCCGACCGGATTGGCGAAAGGGTCTTTCCGGTTTTTTAAAAAAGTCGAAGTATCGGCAGGATAGGTTTCAACCACCCGATCAAACCAATCTTTTATGATCTCATTTTTGCGTTGTGCCAACAGGACTTCCAGACTCATTCTCAAAACCGCTTTTTCTGTTCAGAATTAAAAGTGGTACCCCGCATTATATCAAGTGAGTAAATGAAACGCATTGGTGAAAGAAAGGATTGCAACAAGAAAAAAATCTATAAACAAGATGCAAATTCATGTCAAGATTAAATGAAAAAAAGTATTTTGTTTACTAAGATTACGCTCATTTTTTCTGTTTCAAAAACCGGTTGTTTTTAAACCGGGTGTCTATTAGTCTTAATAAAAAATTTAACTTTCCACGCCCTGTTCCCATGTTGGCCTATGCTGAAAGAGCTTCATTGAACCCACACAGCAAACATACAGTACAAAACCCCATGTATCGCTACCTGATGGTCCTTACCATTAGCGCCTCCGTCGGGTTGCAAGGCTGGCGAACACTTTTCAACAATTTCGCAGTAGAAATAGCAGCCCTAGATGGCCATCATATCGGTATGATTCAGTCGATTCGGGAAATCCCTGGATTGCTGACCTTCCTCGTCGTCTTTATCATCATTTTGATCAAAGAACATCGGCTTTCTTCCCTATCCATTTTTTTTTTAGGGATAGGTGTAGCGGTTACCGGTCTATTTCCTTCCTACTTGGGTCTTTTGATGACAACCATGGTCATGAGTTTCGGTTTCCATTATTTTGAGACGACAAACCAATCCCTAACGCTTCAATATTTTGATAAACATACATCTCCATGGGTTTTTGGAAAACAGCGCAGCTATGCTGCTGCTTCTAATATCGGCATCGGCCTTTTGATTTTCTTCCTCGCCTCTGTGTTAAGTTACAACCAAATCTATCTTTTTATCGGGAGCATAATCATGCTCACCGGTGTTTGGGGATTGTCAAAGGATCCGACCGATCAAAATATAGGCCCCCAGCGAAAAAAGATGATTTTTCGTAAAAAGTACATCCTTTTTTATGTTCTCAATTTCATGGCCGGCGCTAGACGGCAGATTTTCATCGCCTTTGCCGTTTTCCTTTTGGTAAAGAAATTTGAATTTACGGTTCAGGAAGTGACCATTCTTTTTGTAATAAACAATCTCATCAATTTCTTTTTAAGCCCGCTGATCGGGAAAAGCATTATTCGGTATGGTGAAAGGGGGGTCCTTTCTCTGGAGTATTTCTGTCTGATATTTATTTTCCTCGCCTATGCCTCCACGGAATCGAAAATAGTTGTGTCAATCCTATATATTTTGGATCACATTTTCTTTAACTTTTCCATTGCGATTCGTACCTATTTTCAAAAAGTGGGGGATCCGAAAGATATTGCGCCGAGTATGGCCGCAGGTTTTGCCATCAATCACATTGCGGCGGTTTTTTTTCCTGCGATTGGTGGGCTGTTATGGCTGGTAGACTATCGAATTCCGTTTGTAGGTGGTGCGGTATTAAGCCTGGTTTCTCTTTTGGTTGTTCAGAAAATCAGGGTTCAGTGAAGAGAATTTTTTCGGTGAAATCTGAGTGATCGTTAAAACGACCTCGGTTTGCAGATGACTTCCCGGATCCGCATGTCGAAAAGATCGGACTGATTGGCCGGTTTTATAACCAGGGCCGAGTCAGCACCTCTTCCGGTCCCACCGATGGAAATGATATCACCACCTGAAAGGGCGCCGGCGTCCGCAGCCATGATGGAGATTTCAACTGCCACCTTGGTGCCATGTCCAAAAAGTCTCAGCGTATCGGCAATAAGCAGGGCCGGATAGATTCCGGAGAATTTTTTTGCTATGGATCGTTCAACGCCTGAAAGCGCATGGGTTGCTGAAACAACGGTCGCGCCTTTTTCTTCTAGATCATTTTGAACTTCATCCGGCATCACCTTTTTAAACGGCTCCCTGAAACCACAGTGATACGTTACCACGGTTATTGAAAAATCCTTAAAAATTTCCAGCGCAGTATAGGCTGTATCGCCTTTTGTGGACGCGACGACGACTTCGTTTAAGCCGAGTTTTCGACCCCGTTCATAGGCAAGTTTGACTGTTTGAGCTGTGTTTACTTTACCGGGGTTGTCAAAATACATGTTAACCTCCTTTAGAGCGATCGAATTTCCTGTCGCATAAAGACGATGTATGAGATGGCGAAACAGACGACTGTAATTGCCAAAAGAGAAATAATATACGGCAGGACCACGAGGATACTCTGGCTTAACGGGAGAGGGCCTGAAAACCGCGACAGTGATATTTTCTCCATCATGCCCACCCGGACAAAGGAAAGATTCGTCTTGCGCATCGGATCCATGATCGTCACCGTGGAATCTGTGTAGAGCTGCCTGGGAGATGTAAGGGAAATCGCTCTCTCTATTC
>DRHF01000368.1 GCA_011049715.1 Desulfobacterales bacterium | reverse complement strand
TTTTTCTGAATTTGTGAATGTTTTTTATCGACTTACGATCTTTAAATGCTACCTCTGGTGACGCAAAGTGTCAAACGTTATTTTTGTTTCCGCGTAGCGGCTTCGTCCAACAAGGTTATTAAGATGACAAGCAGCTCGTGCTTATACTTCAAAAGCCTTTCCATCGCTAATCCATCCTAGCATGTATTTCCCTAGCGTTTCCAGTGTTGCTTCAGCCCCCGGGATAGTTTTCACTATTTCCTTTTCGTATAAAACGTGTATTACATCAGCAATACTCATTAACTCGTCCAAATCCTCGCTCATTAGCAGAACACCACAGCCCCGATTCCTAAACTCAATCAAATAGTTGAGTACTTCTTGAGCGGTATTGATATCTATGCCAATAGTCGGATCTTCCGCAATCAGTAATTTTGAATCCTTACCGATCTCTCGTGCTACAACCACCTTGCGCTGATTACCGCCAGACAACGAACTCACAGGTGTATGGATGCTCCTTGTGATGATATTGAATTTCTCTACGCTTCTCTCAGCAGCCTCTTCTATGGCCGCGATGTCTAAGAAGAAATTCCTGCAAAATGGCTCATCATAGAACCTATTCAGCACCAAGTTTTCGGCCACGGACAGATCATAGGCCAACGCAACCGTTAAGTCCTTCGGAATATAGCTAATTCCCTTGTTCAGAACATGTCTGGTCTTCTGATTGGTAATGTTCTCACTATCAAATGTAATTGAACCTTCCGTCACTTTGGAGATTCCGAGAATCACTTTTGCCAATGAATCCTTGCCGCTGAACGCCGTTCCAACTATCCCAACTATCTCACCTGGGTGAACATGAAGGTCGATATTTCTCAGACCGAGCCTTCCTGCATCGTCCTCAGAGGTGAGATTATCGATTGTCAATAGAGGCTCTCTCTTGCCTACGACTGCAACGGCTTGGCTCTTTTCCCTCAATTCCTCCCCGGTCACGGCATTGATAATCGCTTTCATGCATAATGTTTCAACCTGCTCTGATAAGACAATTCTCCCTTTCCTCATGACGATTAGTTCATGAGGGTATTTGAGCAAATTTTCGAACTTGTGTGTTGTGAAAAGCACAGTAAGTCCGCAGTCATCTACAAGTGTTCTAATTGAGGCCAGCATTTGCGCCTCCTCTAAAGGAGTAAGCATAGAAGACGGCTCATCCAAAATCAGCAGTCGAACACTCGTCGCCAGCCTCCTCAAGATCTCTATTTTCTGACAATCTTCCAAAGGCGTTTGGATGGTTTTCTTTCCGAAATCTATTTGAAACCCTAAATCGACTGATTTGGCTTTCAGTTTCCTTGCACTTTCGGTCAAGTTCAGGAGGATTCCCTTAGAGAAGTCCATCTGTATGGCTGTATTCTCGATTGGATTGAAAGTGGGGATTAGTGAGAGGTCTTGGGTAACAAATCCGATACCGTTCGCGATGGCCTTCTGTGGTGAATTCCCCCGAACCAAGTTGCCATTCAGTATGATTTCCCCCGAGTTCGGTTGGTTCAAGCCGAAAATGGTCTTCAACAAGGTGCTTTTTCCTGCACCATTCTCACCGACCAAAGCATACATCTTACCTTTTTCCAAACTAAGCGAGACTTGGTCATTTGCAACAACGCCAGGGTAAGTTTTCGTGAGATCCTTTACCTCTAGAAATACACGCGAATCCATGTAGCATTCACCTTTTGTTAATGCTGATCATGCAGATCGCCGGATTTGATAGAACCAGAACCCAGCGAAAAATCAGAGATTGCCGTAGGCGGCGCCAAACGGCTTGCTTGGGATGAACTGACCAAAGCCTTCACCGGCAACATACTTGCCCTTTTTGGCGACCTGCTGTCCCCGGATGAAGACCTTGTCGCAGCGGCCAAGCTGCTTCATGCCTTCATAGGAATTGTAATCGATCTCCTCGAGCGAATTCGCGACTGTAATGGTCCCTTGGTATTTTGGATCAAACACCACCACGTCGGCGTCTGCGCCGACAGCTAGGCTGCCCTTCCTAGGATAGAGCCCGTTAAATTTGGCGGGAGCGGTTGCATAAATGTCAACCAAGCGGTTGATCGACAGCCGGCCGGTTCTGACACCGCGAGTGTAGAGGATGTGCAGCCGGTCCTGGATGCCCGGGCAGCCGTTGGCTATCTTGGTGAAGTCCCCCTTGCCAGCCTGCTTTACCTTTTGGAAGCTGAATGGGGCGTGATCTGAACCGACCGTCTGCAGCCAACCCTTTTGCAGGGATTCCCACAGCGGCTGGAAGTGTCGCTTCGATCTTAGCGCCGGGGAGCAGACATATTTGGCTCCCTCGAACTCCGGTTTGGCGAGGTTCGCCACATCCAGAACCAGATAATGAGGGCAGGTCTCACCAAAGACGGGCATTCCCCCAATGTTGGCGTCGCGTACGGTGGTCATCGCCTCCTCGCAGGAGATATGGACCACGAACAGGGGCGAATTGGCCGTCTTGGCCAGCTGGATCGCACGCTGGGTCGCTTCCTGTTCGACCGCCTCTGGTCGGGAGACAGCGTGATACCTCGGCTCGGTATTCCCCGCGGCGATTAATTGCCTCTGGAGAATGTCCACCATGTCGGCATTCTCGCAATGGGTCATGATTGTTATGCCGAGTTCTTTGCAGGCCTGGAGCAGCCGGAAGATGACGCCGTCGGGGCAGTAGAATGGCGTGCCCTTGTAGGCCATAAAGACCTTGAGGGTCGAAACCCCCACCTCAACCAGCCCCTTCAACTCCTCGTACATGGACTCGCGGCTCGAATCCTGGATCATGCTATGAAGGCTATAGTCCACGGCCGCCTTGCCAGCAGCCTCTTCCTCGCGGTGCTTGTAGATCGCCTCAACGAGACTCAAGCCGGCCGGCTGAGGTGTGAAGTCGACGATAGTCGTAGTTCCGCCTACGGCGGCTGCTTTGGCCGTGTCGAAGCCGGGCGTCTTTGCCCCCATGAAAGTGATGGCGAAGTGAGTGTGGGCATCGATGCCTCCGGGCAGTAGAAGCATACCCCGGGCGTCGACGACCTCGTCAGCCATCTGATCCAAGCCCAGCCCAATGGCAGCGATTCTCTCACCCTTGATGAGCATATCCGCCTTGAACTTATCCGTTGAGGTGACGATCGTTCCACCCTTGATGAGTGTAATCATTGTGTTGTTCCCTCCTCTATTGTCAGATGGTAATGCCTGCTGGGCTTAAGGTTGCTCTCCTCAGGTGTCTTACCATGATGTCGAGCAGCGTCCTGAAAACCCGACGAGGCGCTGACAAGCGCTTGGATTTTGCCTTGGGAAAGTGGCAAAAACCCAACCTCAGCTTATGAGAAATGGTGCTTCGGTTTCCACATATGGCTTCAGGACTTCCAGGGCTTGAGTGAACACACTTGTGGCTTGGTCGACTTCCTTTTCCGTCATGGGTGTGGAGATACAATTGAGTCCGCGCGGGGCAATGAAGATGCCTTGATTGAGTAACTCCAAGTGCAACAAGCGCGGCAGATCCCTAGCTGCTCCCGATAGTGACCGTGAATCTCTGGCGTTCTTGATCTCCTCCTCGCCCCAATGCACCTGAACCAAAGAACCGATCCCGGTCGTTTGCCCCTTGATTCCGCTTTTCTTGAAAGCTTGGCAGTACCCTTCTCTTAGGCGGGCTCCCAATCGATTGATGCGGTCGACTTCTTGCTGGTCATAGAGTTCCATTGCGGTCAGCCCTGCCACCATAGTGACATTGTTGCCATTGAAGGTACCTGAGTGAGAAAGCCGATTCGGGTGACCAGGATCATAACGGGACATGATCTCTCTCTTGCCGCCGAATGCTCCAACCGGAAACCCGCCACCGATGAACTTGCCCAAGGTGGTGAGATCTGGGGTAACTCCCTCAACTCTCTGAAGGCCACCTATCGATAACCGGAATGTGATGACCTCATCGAACACCAAAAGGGCGTCGTGCTCATCGGCAAGCGATCTCAAGCCTTCTAGATAGCCTTCACTTGGTGGGATCAAACCAATCGCCCCCAGCATCGGTTCGACGACGACAGCAGCGATGCGCTCCCCGTGACGGGAAAAGGTATCGGCTACAGCCTGAAGATCATTGAATGGAGTGACGTAGACATCCTGGAGAACGGCAGTTGGAACCCCAGGACTATCAATCGATCCCGGCGGTAGGTCCTTAAGAACGTTTACTTCGGCGTAGTCGTGCGTACCATGGTAGCCCCCGTCCATCTTAATGATTGCATCTTTTCCGGTGAAGGCCCTGGCTGCGCGCATGGCGAACATGGTCGCCTCGGTACCTGAGTTGCAGTAGCGTACCATGTCCATACCTGGGAACCGTGAGCAAAGGTGCTCGGCGTGCCTGAATTGGCACTCGGCCGAGGCGCCTAAAACGGTGCCTTTCTCCAACTGCTGCCTTACAGCTTCGTTTACCTTTTGGTTTGCGTGACCGATAATCAGGGTGGTGTAGTTGTTAAGCAAATCGATATACTCGTTTCCGTCAACATCTGTCAGACGGCACCCGAACCCTCTGTCCATATAGGTCGGATACGGTTGGAAAAAGGTAATCGATCGTGTATCCCCTCCGGGGAGCCTCTGTTTGGCCTCTTCGTTGAAGGCGCGGGATTTTGCGGTTCTTTCCCTGTACCTCTCCAGTATAGCTTCGGCCACTCTAGCGCCGCCTGTATTACACATATACGTCCTCCTGTATGAAGTATCAGATTCCCCTTGGTGGCAAAGGGAGGCCGGCGGAACAGACACCCGGACGGAGACCTTGACGAGGCGCCCTAGTTCCGACTGGGCTGCTTCCCCGTGCTACACTATTGGCCCTTGCGGAGAAATAGGAGAGTCCGTTTATTAATCGGTGACCAACCGTCCTTCCCACCATTTCGAGTCAAACAGGCAATCTGCCGCCCTTAAGTCTCGGTTTATGGACGATCACTTGAAGGAAACCGCCTCCTGTTTGCACACCACGAAGCACAGACCACAGCCCTGACATTTGGCCTTATCAATTACCGCCAGCTTATCGACCAAGTGAACGGCGTCATACTGACTCTCCCCGCAAGCGGTTACACACACCCCACAACCGTTGCATTTCTCCTCGTCAATAACCGCCGTGACTTCCATTTTCTCTGAATCGGTGGTCAGGTGTGCCAAGGATTTACCCCTGAAATCCTCTATGGACTGATAGTCGTGCCGAGCCATAAAATCGCTCAAGCCCCGAGCCATCCGGCGGCCCATTCCTTGGCCCTTCCACATGAAAGCAGTGCAGACCTGGACAGCTGTGGCCCCCAGCATGATATACTCGACCGCGCTTTTCCAGTCCTCCACGCCACCGATACCGATCACGGGCAGTTCCAGGTGGGTGCAGATGTCGCTCACGAACTTAAGGCCAATCGGCCTGACCATCGGCCCGCTAAGGCCTGAGACATAGGCTCGCCCCTTGAGGTCGCTCGAAAAGGGGATGGTCGTTTCGACGTCTATACCGATAATTCCCTGGACGGTGTTGATCGCCGCCAACCCGTCAGCGCCGGCCTCCTGGCAGGCTCTGGCGATGGCGACCATATCAGACACATTGGGGGTGAGTTTGGGAATGACCGGGACCGCAGATGCCCCTTTCACCGCCTGAGTCGCCTCGGCCGCCAACTCTGGGTTCTGGCCTATGATATAGCCGAGCCCTTCTTCGATGGTGGTCGCTTTGGCCGGGCAAGACAGATTGAGCTCTATAGCATCGCAACCCGCCTCTTGGACCATATCAGCCAGCTCTCCCCACTCCCCCGGGTTGCGGCCCATGATGCTGGCGATAATGGCCAAGCCTACATCGTGGGCCGCTCGGCAACTCTCTGCCAAGCCTCGCATTTCCTCTTTCGTTGGCTCGGTCAAGTTCGAGCCGGCGTTCTGCATACCCACGCCGCGCAGTTCCTTAGTAACCCAGAGATACGGCCGCATGAACAAGCGGGAATCCCTGAGGTAGGTCTTGGTGACCACTCCCCCCCAGTGATCCTTTATTCCGGGGAGCATATCGATAATTCTCGAGCCTTTCCCTTTAAATGGGCCCGAGGCAATCAGAAAAGGAGTCTTTAACTCCATCCCCAAACAATTGACAGCAAGTGACATGCTCTTTGACCTCCTTGCCGGCCACAGACGGTCGGCTGCGTTATTTGATGAGATCACCGTAGGCATCGGGCCGGCGATCCCGAAAGAAGCCCCAATCATTCCTAAGTGGAGGAATAATCGAAAGGTCGATATCGGCGTAAATGATCTCGTCATCATCGCTACCGGCCTGCGTAATGATCTGTCCTTTGGGATCGACGAACATTGAACTGCCATAGAAATGGTATTCCGAGCCGTCCACATCTTTACCCACCCGGTTTACCCCGCCAACGTAATAAATGTTGTCGATGGCGTGGGCTCGCAGTTCGATCTCCCAGAGGTATTGTGTTTTGGCCGCGGTGGCGGTGGGAATCAGGATCAGATCGGCCCCGTTTAGGGCCAGAGCCCGTGCCGCTTCCGGAAAATGACGGTCGAAGCATATGAGGATGCCGATGTTGATCCCAAAAGGAGTCTTGAAGACTGGAAAGCCGAGGTTGCCCGGCCGGAAATAGAACTTCTCAAATCCCCGGATGAGCCCGGTAACGAATGGGATGCTCATTTTGCGGTACTTACCGATAATTTCACCATTGGGCCCGATGATGGTTGCAGTGTTGTATAGTTCGCCCTCAATGACTTTCTCATAGATTGGGGCGACCAGAACGATCTTCTCCTCCCTGGCCAGATCACACATCTTGTCAATCGTGGGACCGGGGATAGGCTCAGCGAAGTCAAAGTACTCCGCCTTGGTTTCGGTACAAAAATAGATCGTATTGAACAGTTCCTGAAGACAGATGATTTTTGCCCCGTTGGCCGAAGCCTTTTTGACATGCCCGATGGCCTTTTCGATGTTCTTCTCCTTTTCGATATGGCCTGACATCTGAATCATCGCCGCCTTGATCATAATAATACCTCCTTTGGAATTGAATTCGTAAGCGAGAGGAGCCAGTAGGGCGCCAATTCGCTCCGGTCAGCAGCATAAGTTCCCCTTAATCGTATCCGACCGGGATGGACTGGACATTCGGAATCGTTTCGGGGTGGCGCCAGGATAGGCAAGGCGATTGTCCGGCATCACCTCCCTTCTTGATCACTGCAATTTGAATTTTATTTTGAATTTAATAATAAACTCGGTTATTATAATGGTGTCAAGTATTTTTTTCGCCCTGAGGGAAGATTTTGTTTTGAATTTAAAAATAAATCGGTTATTATAGTAGCAGCATGCTGCGAGTGCTTCCAACCCTTGGAAAGTACTTCAGAACTAGAGTGCGGCAGAAGAAATCGGAAATTGGCAGTGCAGGAGGAATCCAAACTGTGTCGCGGAACCAAGTCATAAGCAAGTTCCTGGAGCTGACCTTGGCAAACTACTCGATAACACACAGAATTTTGTGACATACCAGGACACGGAAGTGAGCATCCCAGATGAAGAGGGATCCAAAGCAATCGAAAGACCTGATCGCTTATCGGGACATCCGTAACCTGATGTTCAGCCGGCGCTTGATCCCGGGGCAAAAGGTCGTGTTCCGCGATCTGGAGGAACAGCTGGGGATGAGCAAAACACCCATCTGGACAGCCCTGGTTCGCCTGGAGCAGGACGGCCTGGTGATTTCGAGGCACAACCGCGGCTTTTATGTCAAGCAATGGAGTAAGACCAAGATTCAGCAATTTGTCGAATTGAGGGAGAAGCTGCAGGGCATCTTGATCGGGTACGCGGTGCCTGGCTGCAAGAAAGAGGAACTTGCGGTCTTAAAGGCTGCCCTGGACAATTACATTGCTTATACTGGCAAGGTCTACGACCGCACTCGCTGGGAACTGGATTCGGCTTTTCACGGCCAGATCGCTTGGATGAGTGGCAACGAGTTTCTCATTGCCACACTCGGCCGCCTGCATGACATTCTTTACATTGCTATCGACTTGACCGTGCTGACTCCCCTCATAGGGACATTGAAGAAGGACCATGAGAACGTCTATAGGGCCATCGCGGCCAGGGACGCGACAAGCGCCAAGCAGGCTCTGAGGCGACACGACCGCAACGCCACCCGGGTCATGCTCGGCTCCCTGATATCCCCCAACCCGGAGGCCCTGGAAGCGATTGCAGGAGCTGATCAAGACCGGGTGCCTAGTGTGATCTTCCTGCTGCAGCTCGATTGATTCGAACGCTACTGCCGGAAGTGATTGCCAATGAGTGTATTGATCATCATCACTTGTGCCGTAAGGGGATTACTTGATGTTCCGAGTTTGTCCCTCCATCTGCCGATCACACCGTCAGGAAATCGCTGACGAAGCGGTGGCGCCGGCAGCGTCTGAAGCGCCATTGCCCCATCCCATTCCCCTGTCGAAACGGCATTTTTAATGGAATCGTCATCCTCGGCTTGAAGGAGTTAGTGATCGGCGCTGTGGAGGTCCGATCGGGGATGTGTCAATGATGTGTCAAAATGGCAATTTGAGTAACATCTCAATAACCAATGGTAGTAAAGGGAGGAGCGTTTACAACTTAAAATTATCCCTTTAGCATCTAATGAGTATTTATATATAGAGGAAAGGAGAAAAAGTATTATCCTGGATTTAATGTTTGTTGTCTAATGAGATCGGCCAAATTAGGGATAAGCTTTTTTTCTTCAATCCGATCTTTGAGATATTGCCAAAAAGATACATCCAATTTTCGACAGGTTTTTTTGAGGCTTGTAAATGTATCACGGCACTGGCGACCTAATTCACTACGTGTACTGCCACTGATTTTGCGTTTTTTGACATACTCACGAATAGCGTTTTCGAATATGTTATTATGCAAAGGTATATCCGGACGCTCCAGAACCAAAAGCAACTCAGCTTTATTGCGGTAAAGCCGTTTAAGGGCTTGATTTAAAGTGGTGCTGTGCGTTTTTTGGGTAAAGGTTTTGTCAAATATGGCTTTCAAGCGCTTTTTATCTTTGGAATTGGGATTTTCTTTGTATTGTTTTAACCCTTTATACAGGCGCCATATTTGATCCCGTACTGTATTAAGATCTTTTTTGGCCTGATCGGTGAACGGAATCACTTTATTAATTGATCTTTCAGCATGAATCCAACAAAGCGCATGTAAAAGGACATTAAACTGACCGGCATCATCACTGAGGATAACCAACTTTTGTGAAATACCATGTTCAATAATACTGCCTATCAGTGCGCCTTCTGTGGCGATTTGTAGGTGTCGATATTTTACAATGCCATTTTGGGATAAAAAATCATCCCATTGCAAATCATTGGCGAATACTGTCTGTAAATTGGCAATAATTGGTTTTAGCACGTATTGGGGCATTTTATTGGATTGCATATAGGAGATGGCATCCATATTGATGCAGTAATCTGAATGGCCGGCGCGTAGCAGTTTCAAGAAATTGATGCGGCTTTTGCTTTCGGTGCTTTGAAACCAGGAAAATAATTTATTGCCAATGTGGGTGCAGTAACCGTTTTGACCTTTATGCCGGGCTCCGGTATCATCGACATTGATATAGGAGGACACCTCAAGGTCGACGGCTAAAATACGATCTTTTTCCCGATGAAAAAACGCTTTGTTTTCAATCAATATATTGTTGAGCTGTCCTACGGAAATATCAATGTCAAACTCATCTAACTGCTCCAGCAATAGCGGCTGGGTAACGTGACAGTGGTAATATTGGTAGAGGATAAATCTTATCAGCGCAGGACCAAAATGTTTTCCGTTTAAATGCTTCGGCAGCTGACCGACAATAAAACGATCGTCAGGGGTTTCATAAACCTTAAGCCGGAAGCGTATGTTGTATGGCTCAAGCTTAATGTCCTGGACCACAAAATCCCGGTAATATCTGAATTCAGAGCCATCCGGGATCTGTTCTGGCTCAACGGGTTCAACTTTATGAATTTCTATATTGGCAGTTTTTTTGCGTTTCTTTGATCCGGGCCTTTTGCCCTTAGCTGATTTTGATCTGCGTTTCTTCTTTTTTTCTAACCTGCTGGGCTGAATCTTCGGCCTGGGAGGCTGGTTCTTTAGCCGGGCAATTTCATCTTTTAAATGCTGTATCTCTTCGGCTTGCTTTTGAATAATTGCAGCTTGATCCTGAATAACTTCGTGTAATTGCTCAATGAATTCAGGAGTAATTTCTTCAGGAATTTCTGGTACACTTAGCTTCGCTCCCATGAATAAGTGTATACGACATATAAAAATAAAAATCTAGACCTTTTTTCACTTTTTTTATATACTACCATAACTTATTGAAATGTTACCAATTTGACATTTAACATTCTGATATTATTAGGAAAGTTTTCATTTGTCAAAGTGTCAAGGAAATAGCAGGGCCTTTCTCTCAAAGCTGTGTTGGTGGCCGTTGAAGTCCTAGCAGGGCCCGTCTGGCTGACACATGAACACATCACAATTTTTTTCAATAATTTCCAACAGAAATGTGTTCAAAGCCCCATTTTGACAGTCGCTGAACAGATGACAGATCTTTGAATACCGCGCGTCTCCAGCCGCCACTTTTCGCCAGTCACAGGATTCACATAGTCAATGTCCGCTGAAAGAAACGGGATGGCATCGAAAATCTCTTCTGGCTCGGGGAGGAATCGCTCCCTTTGCCTGCTTAATACACGGATAATCAGAATAATAATGGTCGGTTATCCGCGGCTGAAGATTGGATTAAAAGAGCCATAGAAACAAATCAAAAATGTGGCATGATGTGGAATTTAGCCCGAGATTACGTCCTGTATGCAGAACTGTTTATCCGGATGGAGGATTTGCCAAACGCCAGAAAAAATTTAAATAAAGCAATTAAGATCTTCACTGAATGCGGAGTTGATGGGTGGGTGGAGAAATATGAGAAGGAATTGGCGGAACTCTAATAAAAAAATCCCAGGTGCTATACCTTGGAGTTGAAACAATGATCACATTATTGTCGATAATTACTGATTACTATGACCACAGGTTTTCTATGTGTTTTCAACTTGATGTATTCCATACGTATCTCAACCATAAAGCACCCTCCCAGGACCTGAGATTACCAAAAGATATCTCAGCATTTGTTCTCCTACAAAACACGGGATAATCGTGCCAATTTGGATAAACAAATAGAACATTTAATCTTGATGCCAACGACAGGAATGGTGTCTAAAACATGCATTATTCCGGGTCGTCAATTTCCAAGGAATAGCGATTCCAATGTGCATCAAAACATAAATTCCCAGTACGGTTTCAGAACCCAGAAATAGGGGTTTTGCCCTGTTAATTCATTTCCTGTCATCGCAGCACTATGTCTATTAGTCCTTTCATGGGCAAACCTTGATTGAGTGCACATTGCCGAAAGAATGTTGCATTGCTAACCTATCATTCGAAATCATATAGAACGATAAAAATTTATTTTTATTGTCGAAATAAGCAACCGGAACCAATTTTTGCCCTCGACCCTGCAAACGCCAGGCATTACAAGTGCGGTGCTCGCCTGATCGCGGATGTGCTGAGACTTAAGGCAATTTTTGACGGCAACCTTATTTTGGTAAAAACATGGTATGAAATGACCTTAGCTATTGGGATGTAACCGGCTGAATTTTCAGAAATAAAGCGGATGTTTGAAAAAAATGATCGCATCACTCAAAATATCGATTAACGTGTAGATTTAAACATATGGTCGAGCCCGGAACTTGATCGTTCAAACCTGATAACTTAACCGAAAGCAGGAATTTGACGAGGATTAAGTTAAAAAATGCTCAAATCTTGAGAGCTGTATCTTTGAAATGAGGTTATCACCAATTTGTGTGTTTCAGCGATTCCATAATTGAAAATTTTGAGTGGAAGGAGTAACATTTTCACTTGACAAAATATGTCCATTGCATCAGTTTCTATGTATCCAATTTTTGTACTGTTGAATTTGCGATAACTCGTATTTGCCCTTTGGCGGATGCCATGTTCCGATGAATCGGCTGGGCGAAACTCGGGTATGAATTAAACGATAAGGAGGTCAACCGATGAAAAAGCGAAGAAAACTTGGGAGGGGCATCGCCCTGGTTGGAGCCGGTATGTCAAATTTTGGCATGTATAAGGACAAAGATTCTAAGGACTTATTTGTTGAAGCATTCCAAGACATGATCGAATCAGTGGATAAGGGTCTAGACCCAAACGATATTGATGCATTGTATTTGGGAAATTTTTCCAACGATTTTTTTATGAAACAATCCCATTGGGGCCCTATCATGACCGATTTGCTCGGGATTACACCAATACCCGCCACAAGAACAGAAGGCGCCTGTGCATCGAGTGCCCTGGCTTTTCGGGAAGGGGTTTTTGCGATCGCATCAGGATTTTATGATATAGTCCTGGTGGGCGGTGTTGAGGAGATGTCCAAGCGATCGACCGCCGAAATTACAGAGGGTTTAGCCATGGCATCGGTTCCATATGAAGGAAAAGCGGGATTTACTTTTCCGGGTGTTTTTGGCGTGCTGGCCACCGCTTATTTTGCAAAATATGGCGCAACGCGTGAGCATCTTATGAATGTAACCATAAAGAGCCATAACAATGCACCGTTAAACCCGAAGGCACAATTCAAAGTAACGATTCGGGATTTAATGAATGCCAAAATCGAAAGTCTTAAAAAAAAGGGCGTACCCGCACCCCAATGGGAGGATGAAAAGGATTTTCTGCATGACCCCCGTGCAAATCCTTCTATTGCCTGGCCCATACACCTTTACGACTGCTGTCCGATAAGTGACGGAGCAGCCTGTATGTTGCTGGTGGCTGAGGACATCGCCAAAAACTTCACCGATGATCCATTATACCTAATCGGTATGGGTCAAGGCAGCGGTAAAGGGTTACATGCGGCGGAAAACCTTACCTCTTTTGAAGCCACAAAATATGCGGCAGAGGAAGCTTACGGGATGTCAGGACTCGGACCGGAAGATATTCAATTTGCCGAAGTACACGATTGCTTCTCAATGGCGGAACTGATTCACATCGAGGATCTCGGGTTTTTTAAAGCCGGTGAAGGATATAAAGCCGTGGAAGAAGGCTTAACCCGGCTGGATGGTCCAAAACCGATTAATACGTCAGGAGGACTAAAGTGCAAAGGACATCCGGTGGGAGCAACCGGCATCGCCCAGCTTTATGAAGTATGGACCCAACTTAGGAACCAGGCTGGAAAAAGACAAATTCCGATTAAAGATTTGAGAATAGGAGCAGCGCACAACCTGGGCGGAACCGGAGGTACCTGCACATTAACGATTCTTGAAAGGAGGTAAAAAGATGGCGGAAAGGCCCTTTAGTGATATATTTTATGAGCAATACCTGCACGAAGAAAAACTGATGAGTTCAAGGTGTAAGAAATGTGGCGCCCTATATCTACCTCCTCGACCGATCTGTATAGAATGTCATGATACGAATATGGAGTGGGAGGAGATTAAAGGACAGGGGAAACTGGCTGGCTTTACCCTAATCAACATCAGCCCGGCTTTTATGCAAAAGGAGGGTTATACGCGGGACCGTCCCTATTGCTTAGGTGTAGTGGAATTAGAGGAAGGTCCCAGGGTCGACGCCCGAATTGAAGGGGTAGATACCACCAAACCGCAGACAATAAAAGTGGGAATGCCGCTGAGGGTAAAATATTTGCATCGAGATGAAGGAGAGAATAAAATAACCTATCTGGCTTATGAACCGATGTAGCCATATGGGTTCAATGTTCAAAAAAACTTCTGCGCACATCGTTACAGATTTTTTACAGGAGTTTTTTTGGGAAAGTACTGATGTTTAACCGGCTGCGGTATGTGCTGCGCCCGTGAGTAGTAGAAGAAAACCAAAGAAGCAGTGGCGACCTTACTTACCGCTGGGGCAAAGCTTTACTCTTTTTCCGTCGATCTCCACCGTCGTTTTCGAATAGGTCAACTTCTCAATAATCTTGCCATCCTTGAAATGGATGACATCTACGCCCCGTCGCCTTTCTGGCTTCCCCTCGTAACCTTTTTCCATCGAGGTCCAGTCAAAGTACCATCGATAAAGAACTTTTTGCTCGACTTCATCGACAAAAAGATCCTCCGTTGTAAATCGGAAACCACCATGGTTCTTAAACCAAGGGGCCCATGCCTGGTGCAAGGCGTCATAGCCCTGGACTTTTGCACCATGCCAGTGTTGAAAAAAGATATCTTTATGAAAAAGCGACATCACGCCGTCGATGTCGTGATTGTTCCAGGCCTTTTCCCATTCCGTCATTGATTTGATAATTTCTTCCCTTGAAAGCTTCATCAAATCCTCCTTCGTAATATATTAAGATTTAAGCTGAGATGAGACCCGTTTGACCAGCCCCATTATACCGTAAGGCATGAAAATCATAACGAACACAATCCCTGCTCCATATAAAATCATATAGTATTCTCTCAAGAATCTCAACCACTCCTTTAGAACCACCAGGAAAGTCGTTCCAATTATCGGACCGAGCAGGGTACCTGATCCGCCGACCAGGGTCATGACCAGTACTTCGATTGACAAATCGATGGAGAACGCTTCCGGACTGATGGATCCGATGTAGCTGGCGTATAGACCGCCGGCCAGGCCGGCAAATAGACCGGCCATGCCGAAGTTGATCAGCTTGGTGGTCAAAGGATTCACGCCCATGACGGTGGCCGCCAGTTCACTGCCTTTAAGCGACAACATTGATCGTCCATATTTGGACCTGCGTAAGCTTAATGTCAGTAGCATGGTCACTAGAATAAAGAACAGGACCAGGTAATAATAGGAAAACCGTGATGCAAAGACCCAACTGCCCAATGAAGGGGGCGGGATATTGTTTAGACCGTTGGTTCCATTGGTTACCTCTTTCCAGTTGAGTATGATCAGTCGTACGATTTCGCCAAATGCAAGTGTGATTAAAACAAAGTAATGGCCACCGATACGAGTGGCCGGAAACCCGAGCAATATACCGGCGAGGGCAGCGGCGGTTGAAGCAATAAGGAGGGAGGGGAAAAAATTGAGGGTTGTCCCCATGGTCAACCCGGCAGTGACGTATGCGCCTATGGCGAAAAATCCTGCATGACCGATTGAAATAAGCCCCAAATAACCATGGATTAGGTTGAGGCTATAGGTAAGAATGATAAAGATGCCGGAAAAGTTTAATATATTCATGTAATACCGTGAATCGCGGAAAAAGATTGGCAAGATCATTGCCGCTCCACAAATTATCACCGCTATGATGATATTCTTTTTTTCAAAACCCATTAAAAAACAACCTATACCTTTTCCGCAATTTTTTCCCCGAAGAAACCCTGAGGCATGACCATAAGGACAGTGATCAAGATAAAAAACGAAATCACATCTTTGTATTCAGACGTCAGGTGTGAGGCCACCAGGACCTCTGTGAGGCCAAGAAAAATACCGCCGACCACAAGGCCAAGGATACTGCCGAATCCTCCGATTACTATGGCAATAAAGGCTTTGACAATAATGACCAGCCCGACTTCCGGATCGAGAAACCAGAGCGGGGCCACCAGAAAACCGGCGATCGCTGCCAGGAGGGCGGCCAGTATGAACGTGAGATTTATCATTCGTGTAACTTTTATGCCCATGAGTTTCGCTGCTTCTTGATCCTGGGCCGTCGCTTGCAGCTTTCGGCCGATTGCGGTGTGGGAAAAGAAAAGAGATTGTCCGGTGAATACAAATGCCGTGACTGCAAAAATTAACAACTGGTGGCGCAAAATAACAATGCCGCCAATATTTATAACGCCATCTCCCAAAAACGAATTCAGTTTCAAAGGATCCGGACCCCAGATTGCCAGTGCGCTGTTTCTGAGCAGAATGCTCATACCGATGGAAGCGATAATCACGGTGGACACCGGCCGGTTTCTT
>DRHF01000367.1 GCA_011049715.1 Desulfobacterales bacterium | reverse complement strand
CCATTCCGGCAAGGCGAGGATTGGGCGCAATCAGGGCAAATTTCCACCCTTTGTATTCTTTTTTTAGTCTTTCGCAGACGGACAGGAAAAGCGCTTCACCTTCTCGTTGCGATCCCAGCCGTCGCCCAAACGGCGGGTTAAGTGTCACCAGCCCGGGACGGTTTGTCAGTTCAGTTGGCGAAAGATCGAAAAAATTCCGAATAGAAACGGCGACGATGCCGGACAGGCCGTGTTGATTCACGCTGTCTTCAAGTTCGCAAGCCGCCCGGTCGTCTTGGTCCGAGGCAAAGATGAAAGGGGTGTTTGTTCGAACGATCTTCTTTTCTGCCGCCTGTTTCATATGCTGCCATCGTTTGGGTTGAAACGAGGGCCATTGCATGAAGGCAAAATTCCTGAACCGGCCCGGTGGAATCTTCTGGGCTATCAGGGCGGCCTCAATGGCAAATGTGCCTGAACCGCACATGGGGTCCACAAGTGGTTCTGTCCCGGTATACCCGGAAAGTATCAGGGCAGCGGCGGCGAGGGTCTCTCGAATGGGTGCCTTGGCTGCGCAGGGTTTGATGCCCCGCTTGTGAAGCAGATCGCCGCTGCTGTCAATGGACAGGGTCACACGGTTATCGGACAAACGGACAAAGATCTGCTGGGTGACGGTCGGTTCCGGGGGGGCTTCTTCTGAGAATTCGTTTTGCGCAAAGCAAAAGGCAATACTTGTCTGCACACGCCCGGCAACGGCGTCCTTATGATAAAGTCTTGAATGCCGGGAGGTCACGCGGATGTGGGTCGGGGCACCCGGCAGCAGAAAAAGCTCCCAGGGGACAGCGGCCAGTTTTTTTTCGAGTTCCCGAAAATTAGCGGCATCAAACGACTCGATGCGCATGAGGAGCCGGTTGGCGGTGCGAAGGTTCAGGTTGGCAAGGTAGCAGTCGTGAAGCCGCCCCTCGAATTCAACCCCGCCTTCGACGATCGCCATGGGTGTCCCGGAAGGCAAGAGGGCTATCAGTTCCTCCCGGCAGATCGTTTCAAGGCCCGGTGCGGTTGCGGCAAAAAACAGCCTTTTGCGACCGATCACATGCCGTTTTATCCGTTTTTTAAGCGGCGTCTTAGTTGTCGCTCTGGTCATTTCTTTTCCATTTCATCCCTTTTTTTGCCGTACACTTCTCGACACATTTTATCTGTTACGCTCAATTGAGGTCAAATTCAAGACCACATCAGTGACTGATTGTTTGTCCTGATTTTGAACACCTGTACCGTTTTTAACAGAATTAAAAAATCAGGCAAAGAAAAAATAATCTTTCCGGCCCCTGTATGCTCAAGAGAAACGGGAGAGAACAAAAGGTGGTTAAATACTATCAATTTGTCAAGAATAAAAATTTGTGGGGTTTAATTAGAAAACTATTTAACTGTTACCTGCCCCCCCTTGTTTTCACTAAAAATGTTGACTTGACTTGGGCATCTTTGTGCTTAGGTTTGTAGCATTAAAAGTTCAAATCAAAGGAGTCTATTGTGGAAAAAGTTGAGAACGGCCTGTTCGTAAGCGTTGATTACAAGGGAACGCTGCAAAATGGAGACGTATTCGATACCAGCCACGGGCACCAACCCCTTGAGGTAAAAGTGGGGGCAGGGCAGTTGATAACCGGGTTTGAGAATGAACTGCTGGGGATGTCCCTCAACGATAAAAAGACCTTCACACTCGAAGCGGAAGAGGCTTACGGGAAAAGAAATGAAAACCTTAAACGCGACCTTCCCAAGGCCGATTTTCCGCCTGAATTGAACCCCCGGGTCGGCATGACGGTAGGCCTGCAAAACCCGGAAGGGCATCAGGTTCCAGCCCAAATTGTTCATTTGGATGATGAGAAACTGACCTTGGACATGAACCACCCTCTGGCCGGCGAAACGTTGAACTTTGAAATTGAAGTGGTGGGCATCAGCGACACACAGACTCAGGCTCCGTCCGGGTGTGGGTGTGGATGTGACTGTTCACAGGACAGCTGCTAAAATGAGGGTAATGTTGCCATGGATTCGCTGGAAATTCTTGAGGACAGGCTGAGAAAACTCGCAGAGAAAATCAGGCAAGCCAAACTGCAACTGCCCGCTCACTCCGTAAAACCACCCGTAATGATAACACTGCTCGACCTTGAAGACGAGCGTGACGCGATCCAGGAACAGATTAATTCCATTAAAAAAACCAATATAAGTTAAACAGTTATCGTGGAAAGCCAATATTGTAAATAGTGCCGCGTCTTATAAGATGCCGCCATGCACTACTCAACATTTACCACCATTAGCATGAAGAGACGTATAATCTAAGGGGCGTCCCGCTGAGTTCATCAAATTTCTTTTTTGTTAAAAACGACCAGCATTAACGTGGTTATCAGAATGATGAATAACAAGACATTCAGAATCGGGTGAAGGGGTCCCATGTAGCGAAAACTGCTTTGACCGATGATCGAATCGGCGTAGGCCTGCACCATGTAAACTTTCGGGTATAAAATTCTCCACAGGGCAGGGGGCGAGGCTGCAGCCGAAGGAACCGCTGTCTTTAAAATTTCGCTGTTTAAGATCTGATGACCACCGTCGGAAATATAGCCGACCAATAAAATTCCCACAGTAAAAACCGCGCTGATGAAATCCGGCAGATAAAGAGACAAAAAGCACGCCAAAACCGCAATAAAGAGAAGATTGATCGAACATACCAGCGATGCGGTTAAATACCCGGGAATGGTGGCGCCGGTTTTTACCCACACCGTCAGAAAAATTGTTGCGTGCAGAATAAACATGAAGACCAGGCACAAAAACCATGTGCCGGCGATTCTGCCGAGAATGTATTGCCACCTGAAAACCGGCCTGGAGAGAAACAATACCAGGCTTCCGTCTTCGTGGTCTCTGCTGAAAATTTTCATCGATAGCAGGATGACGATCAGGAACATGCCGGCCGCTATGACCTGGAAAACAATTTTTGAAACATGCCACGCAAGCGTAATGTTGTCCAACGGTTTCCCGTTGACGACATATTGACCGCTGTAACATCCGCGCATCATCAGCACGAACAGAATGGAAAGCCCCAGCAGAACATAAAAGCTTTTGTGCCGCATCTGGTCGCGAATGGTGTAGCCGGTGATTTTTAAAAAGTTATTCATTTTCCTTTTTCCTAAACTGATCGGTTCCAAGGTTCAGGGTTCTGGGTTCAAAGGTTATAACATCCTGACATTACTTAACGTTACAACTCAGGGCCAGGATTGGTCTCTTGCATCCATTGGGTGAAAGTTTTTTGACGCCTCTATGGGGGCGTAACTCTTTTTGATTGAACCCGTTAGGGCTCATCAACCCGGAACCTTGAACGTTGAACCGCTCAACCTAGGTTTTTGTATGTATTTTATAAAAACATCCTCCAAGGTCTCGTCGTCCTCTATTATTGAACGAATCGAATCCTTGACGAGGATTTTTCCGTTGTTCATTATTGCCAGCGTCCGGCATGTCTTTTCAACTTCCGAAAGGAGATGGGAATTCAAGAACACGGTAACACCGTTGTCGCGCAGGCTCTCGAGAATTTTTCTCACATCCCGGATACCGATCGGATCGAGGCCTGTCACCGGTTCATCGAGTATCAACAATTTGGGCTGTCCGAGTAGAGTTGCTGCGAGGCCGATGCGCTGTTTCATGCCCTTGGAATAAGCGGATGATTTTTCTTTTTCCCTGCCTTGCATGGAGACCACCTCCAAAAGCCGGTCTACTTCCATTAGCGCATCTTTTCCGGCCAATCCAATCAAAGAAGCGTGCCGCCGCAGATATGCAAGCCCGGAAAGATGCGAGGGGATCATGTGATGTTCGGCCAGATATCCGACCCGTTTGCGTGCTTCGGGGTTGGAAACGGGTATTCCGTCGATCGTGATGCTGCCCGAAGTTGGTTTGATAAAGTCGAGGAGCATGCGGACGACCGTTGTTTTGCCGGCGCCGTTGGGACCGAGCAAAGCGAAATATTCGCCCTTCTCGATTCGATATGTTATGTTGTCGACCGCCGTAAATGTACCGAATTTTTTGGTGACGGAATTAAGTGCAATCATATTAAAAGCCCTTTAGCACGAAGGAATTTCAAATAATTTCAATTTGATGTCAATATTAGGGGAGCATTGACGGCGGGAATACGGGATATCTTTTTATCCCATAAAAAAGGTTGTTCAAAAAAAATACTTAAAAGTTTATCCGGTCGACAATGAAACAGCACACATTTTTCTATTGATTCTTTTTCTTTTCCTGCTTCTCCTTGCGTTTTTCTTTAATGGTTTTTGCCGGCTTCTTTTTCACATCCTTTTTGGAGTCTCTTGGCTTTCCCATTTTTTTCCTCCTGAGTAAAGTATTGACGTATCAGCCCGGAAATTGCACGGGTTTGGGGCGTTCATTTAGTTTATTTCAGTACCAAAGGGAGTGTCACTTCAGGGTTTATGCCATCGTTAGTTACCAAAACCTCTTTGTTTCCAAACATTTCGAGATATCCCTTTAGATTATATAATTTAAGACAAATGACGATATCCTCCGGTTCGTTATCGCTGACGAATTCACTGGAAATACCTATATTATGTTTTGTTTCACCAGTGGGTGCATCAACACGAAACATATAGCTACTTGATTTGGAATCCCGCATGTTCTCAATAACACATCCGGGAAACAACTCTTTGAGGTAGTTTTCGATTCCTGACAGTTTGTCCTTTTCGTCCATACAGCCGCCTCCTATGTTTCTAATTAAAATTCAATTTATTAGTTTGGTCCGAACACCGACCGGCGTCCCGCAAATCATTACTCATTGCTATTTAGGCGGTTCAGGAATTATCGCGGGCGGCCTGATAGGTTCCTGGCCAGAAGGCACATAGGCCGGTGCAGGTTTACCGCTTGGGCCAAGATATCGAATAAACTGATAAAGAGCCTGAAGGTCTTCATTACTCATTGCATTAAGGATGACGTGTGGCATCGGAGGCCGACTCGCAAGGACCTTTGACTTTTCTACCCATTCAGCTTCTGTAAGGGAGTCGATTAAAAGCCGAAGATTTGCTCCGTAGGTCGTTCCCAAAGGTCCGCGCCATCCTAACGATTCACCCGTCAACCATTGGTCCTCGGGCACGTTTCCTTTTGATTGTAAATATCCAGCAGTATGGCAATCGTTACACTCAAAAGTTTTTACCAGGGAGCGCCCTTTTTCTACTATTTTCATTTTAAAGTAAAAGCCGGGTTTGACGTTTAACGGTTTAGTTGTATCGGACTGTGCTTCATTCCAAAAAAAGAGCCCCAAAAAAATAAAACTTATGAGAATGATATTAGTAAGATTAGATTTCATTGGCATTACTTCCTTTAAGCTAGTGTGACTTTTTTTATAAGATGCCTATCGTTATTCGCTTTGTGCTTGGCACATATAAACAGGCGAAAATGATAGGGGATAGATGTGAAAGTGTCTTTCCTGAAACCATCAGCGTGCATTCCTTGTCATAAGTTTCGGAGTACATATCACAAACTGGGCGGTAAATCAAAAATAACTCTCTAAATGGATGTCCCGCAAAACCTCTCAAAATCAAACCGAATGAGTCCAGGGCAAACTTGTTCCCTTTACTGTTACTGTACTGCACTTAACCGCCATCATATTCCTGGTAGATAACTTGGCCGCATGACTTGCAGTGGGAGGCATCCTCATCATGGTAGCGGAGTCCGCACTTCGGACAGATCGCCTCCTTTTTCGTTGCCATGCGCATCCACTCTTTTACAATCTGGCTGATTTCCCACGGTATGAGGATAATGCCCGAAAGTATCATCAAAACGGTGACCCATTTCCCCGCATCCGACAGGGGAATTATGTCACCAAATCCGACGGTCGTCAGCGCGACGACGGTAAAATAGAACGCATCGCCGAAATTCTTCACATTGGGGTTAAGGTCGCTTTCCACATAGAAAAAGAGTCCTGAAGAAATGAAAAATATCATCAGTATGGTGAGAAAGAGCCGCGTGACCTTGAGCAGCTGCGGCGTTATGCTGCCGAAGAAAAAGTCACCGTCTGCCGCGAATCTTAAAAACCTGAATATCCTGAAGGTCCTGAAAGCCCGAATGAATCTGATAAAGCCGAAGTCCAGGGTGATGCCGATTAGGGGCAAAAAGATCACTGAAAGTGTGGGCAGGATAGCGATGAGGTCGATGATGCTGTAAACATCCCCAAGCTGCCTGAGGCGGTTCTGTGAGGCATAAAGCCTGGCCACATATTCAATGATGAAAAAAATGACAATGACCACCTCCAATTGCCAGAGCAATTGTCGGGTTGCCTCGGAGACGGGATAGGTCTCGACCACCAGGAGAAGGCAGATAAAAAGGTTCAGGATGATGATGAATATATCGATGATCTTGCCGAGGGCGGTTTTGCAGTCGATCAGATAAAACTGGAGTGTCTTCCGGAAGGTGTTCGGCATGTAGCTGTTTCCTTAAAAAGCGGGTAATCTTATAATTGTTTCAATTTCAGTTGCAAACAATCTCTGCACATCCCAATTCCTCCCAAACGCTTAAACCATTCCATTGCTTCGGATTCGATCTCTTCAGGTGACTTGGGCTTCCCATTGCCTGAACCTGGAAAGACCAAATATGCAATTCCACTACTAACACCGCCATTTTTGGGATTGGAATTGACTCCCAGATTATCTGCAAGACGTATTGAACCTTCACCAATTGCATCACTAGGGCCGGTATCTGCGAATATAGCAGGGCTTAGCTTATGCGTTCGAAGATTTATGACAACTCCCAAATCACCCAGCCGGGCTCCCCCGGAGCGTCCCTTCGGTAAGACGAAGTATGGCACAAAGCGCGAATCAATGT
>DRHF01000366.1 GCA_011049715.1 Desulfobacterales bacterium | reverse complement strand
GCTTTTGACCAATTCACCATCAAAAGATCCCCGATCTACCGGTATTCCTGAGGGACATGTACCCATTCGCCGTTTCCTTTCAGCCCCGACGCTTTTCGGTGACAGTATCGTAGGGCAAATTGCTATTGCCAATCCGGTTAAAGATTACGGAGAGCGCGATCTCAAGCTGATTGAACGGATCGCAGATATATACGCAATCGCCATTAATAGAAAGTGGGCCGAAGACGAGCTAAAAAGAGCCCATGGCAATCTGGAAAATCGGGTTGAAGAACGAACATCTGATCTCAAGAAATCCAATGTGCATCTCAAACAGGAGATAGCGGAGCGAAAACGAATGGAGAATGCCTTACGGAAATCACAAATGCAGCTGCGTAAAATGGCTGCCCGGATACAGGAGGTGCAGGAAACAGAACGCAAACATTTGGCACAGGAACTTCACGATCGGGTAGGGCAGAGTTTGACAGCTTTGAACCTGGATCTTAATATTATCAGAAACCAGTTGTCCGATGAATCTCGATTCAAGACAGCGGACCGGCTTGAGGATTCCATGGACTTGGTGGAAGAAACCACCATGCATATCCGTAATGTAATGGCTGAGCTGCGCCCCCAGGTGCTGGATGACTATGGACTATTGGCTGCGCTGCGCTGGTACGGTGAGCTTTTTTCCGAAAGAACCCAGATTCCTGTTAATGTGAGTGGAAAGGAACCTTCAACCCGGCTGTCTCTGATCGTTGAAACCATCTTTTTTCGCATTGCTCAGGAGGCGCTGACCAATGTAGCCAAGCACGCTGGGGCCACCTTGGCCACGGTCACTTTGGAAAGTGTTGAAGATCATTTGCGTTTGATTGTCGAAGATAATGGCCGGGGTTTTAATGTTGCGAACCTGGACCGATCCAAAGAGCCGGCCGGGTGGGGGCTTACTACCATGAAGGAGAGAGCGGCCTCTATGGACGGATCGGTACGTATTGAATCCGAGTCGGGCAAAGGAACAAAGATCGTCACCGAAATCAGGATATAGCCCTATGCCGATAAAGATCCTTATTGCAGACGACCATGCGGTGGTGCGCGAAGGTTTGCGTCTTATTTTAGAGGCAGAGGGAGACATCTCCGTCATCGGTGAAGCGGCCAATGGACAACTGGCCGTACGCCAGGTTCAGAAGCTGGCGCCTGATGTGGCCGTGATGGATATCGCCATGCCAAAATTAAACGGAATTGAGGCTACCGCCCAGATCTCAAACTCAAAAATTGCTACAAAGGTTATCATCTTCTCAATGCACTCCAGTAAAGAGCATATTTTCCGCGCCCTTGAGGCGGGCGCGCAGGGTTATCTGCTGAAAGAGTCTGCCGGCAAAGAAATTGTTAAGGCTGTCCGTAGCGTTTATGCCGGACGTCTCTTCCTGTCCGACCGTATTTCCCGAACAGTAATCGATGACTATATTCATCAACGGAGAGCAGATTCCAAAGAGAGTCCTCTCAAACGCCTCAGCCCCCGTGAGCGCGAGGTACTTCAGCTCGTTGTCGAGGGCAAATCCAGTGCCAAGATCGCAGATAGTCTTTTTCTGTCTCCCAAGACCGTAGAAACCTATCGCAGCAGGCTGATGCTGAAGTTGGGTCTCAAAGATCTTCCAAGCCTTGTCAAATTCGCTATTCAGCATGGGATGACTGCTTTGGAGTAACCGCTTCCCACCAATCCCACCACTATTTTTCAAAAACTCCTTACGCAAAATGTCATGATTTCCCGACAGACAAAGGTGCTGTTTTTTCGGTATCTATTGAACCGAAACAACAGGCGTATTCCCTGTAACTTGTCGAAGCGCAGCAAAGATCCTGACATTCGGGGCTGCAGGGTTCTTCAATCCGAGTCGGGTAAATGAACAAAAATCATCACTGAATTGAGGAGATTCCCCAGTGCCGATAAAGATCTTTATTGCAGATGACCATGCGGTGGTGCGCGAAGGTTTGCGTCTTATTTTGGAGGCGGAGGGAGACATTTCCGTTATCGGTGAAGCGGACAATGGAAAACTGGCCGTGCAGCAGATTCAGAAATTGGTTCCCGATGTGGTTGTAATGGATATTTCGATGCCAATATTAAACGGAATAGAAGCAACTGAGCAGATCATGAACGCGAAAATTCCTACCCGGATCATTATTCTCTCCATGCACTCCAGCAAGGAACATATTTTACACGCATTGGAGGTGGGAGCGCAGGGTTATCTGCTAAAAGAGTCTGCCGGTAAAGAATTGATTAAGGCGGTTCGTATGGTTTATGCCGGCCATCGCTTTCTGTCCGACTCGATTTTACGAACAATAAACGATGGCGAAATACATCAACGAAAGGCAGATTCCAAAGAAAATCCTATCAAAACCAAAAAAACATACCACAACATGCAAAGGCTGAAGTTGAAACCTGAAAAAAGAAGACATGTCCGGTTCAAGGCCCCGGAAAACTTATTTGCTGCCCTCGGAAATCCGGTTCAAAAGGTCGGGAAGGTCAAAGATATCAGCATGGGTGGGCTGGCATTTGAATATATACCGGGTGAAAAAGAGGACGGCAGTGCGTCCCATGTCGACATCTTTCTCTCTGGAAATGGATTCTATCTGTCAAAGGTCCCATGCAGAGAAGTCTATGATTTCATCCAGCCAGCACCATCTATCAGCGGTCATGTATTTTCAGACATCAATATGAACAGATGCGGGATTTGGTTTGAAAACTTGACAGAAGAAATCAACCGACAACTTGTCTATTTTTTCGGCAAGCATACCACGGAGATGGTTCTCTAAATCCTAACTTGGATAAACAGGAAAAAAAAATTCTCGCATGGAATGGAAGAGGGTTCAAGTCTGCTCTTGACTCTATCGGGGTGAAATCTTCTATTTGAAAGCTTGTAACGACTCCTGACAGAATAATCTTAAGACCCATAACCGTTTGGATGGTTTTTGTGCCATTTCCATGCGGTTTCAATAATAGTCTCGAGTTCCGGAAATTCAGGGTGCCAACCCAGCGTTTTGGTCGCCTTTTCACTCGAGCCGATGAGCACAGCCGGATCACCCGGACGTCTGTCAACCACTTTGAATGGAATTGTTTTGCCGGTAACTTTTCGGGCAGTTTCAATCAGTTGCATAACCGAATGACCGGAACCGTTTCCCAGGTTAAAGCATCCGCCGGGTAGTCCGTTCAACAACCGCTCCATGGCCAGAAGATGGGCCTGGGCAAGGTCATCAATATGGATATAATCCCTGATGCAGGTGCCGTCTTCAGTCGGGTAATCATCTCCAAAAATGTTTATGGTTTCTCTTTTTCCCAGCGCTGTTT
>DRHF01000365.1 GCA_011049715.1 Desulfobacterales bacterium | reverse complement strand
CCACCCCCGAATGGTTCACAAAGTTTTAAAAAACATCGTCCATACCGTTCATTCGATTGTGCGGGGAATGAACTCAAGATACATCGAAATGATCAACTACATGTGGGGCAGGAAAAGGTTTTGTTAGTATTCGAAATCACATTGATTGTCCTAAAAGTTATCGTACTGAGCCTGTTGTTATTTCTCATCCCGCTGCCGATGACCTGGATCGAACGGAAAATCGCCGGACATATTCAGGGAAGGCTGGGTCCGTTCAGGGTCGGCCCCCATGGGCTGCTCCAGCCGTTTGCAGACCTGATAAAACTCCATCTAAAAGAGGATATCGTTCCGGATATGGCGGACAAACGGCTGTTCAAGCTCGCCCCTATCTTTTCACTCGTCCCGGCATTAGCCGTATTTGTGGTCATCCCTTTCGGGGAAGAAATCACCATTCCCTTTTTAGACCGACCGGTGACCATGTATATCTCGGACATGAACATCGGGTTGCTCTACCTGCTGTCGGTCGCAAGTCTCGGGATCTACGGAACCATATTGGGCGGATGGTCATCCAACAGCAAATATGCCCTTCTCGGCGGACTCAGATCGGCCGCGCAGATGATCAGCTACGAGGTCGCCATCAGCTTTGCCGTGATCGGTGTGGTCATGCTCAACAATTCCCTCAGCCTCGTCGAAATTGTCCGCAGCCAGGGAGAGGGGATTTGGAACTGGAATATCGCGTATCTGCCTGTCGGCCCGGTCTGGTTTGCCATATTCTTTATCGCCGCACTGGCGGAGATCAACCGCATACCATTTGATCTGTCGGAGGACGAAGGCACCCTGGCCGCGGGATATCATACAGAATACAGCGGTGTAAGATTTGCCTTCTTTATGCTTGCCGAGTATGTCGCCATGTTCACGATGTCCATACTCAATGTAATCCTTTTTTTCGGTGGATGGAACCCGCCGTTTAACCTGCCTTTCCAGCTCCCTCCGGTTTTCTGGTTCTTCGGCAAGGTGGCCTTGTTTGTGTACCTTTTCATGTGGATCCGGTTTACGCTCCCGAGGTACCGCTACGATCAACTGATGACCATCGGATGGAAAATATTGATCCCCATCGCTCTTATCAACCTCATGTTAACCGGTCTTTTAAAGATATGAACGAAAAAACTTTCATTACAAATATCTTTGATTTTGTAAAAAAAATTCTCTTTTTCGATTTTTTAAAAGGTCTCCGGGTCACCTTTGGCTATAATGTGTCAAAGAGCATCACTGAAAGATATCCTGACCAGGAGAAGTGGATTCCCTATGACAGATTCCGGGGGGTGCACACCCTTAACAGAGATGAACAGGGCAGAGAATTGTGCGTCGCCTGTGAACTCTGCTCCAAGATCTGCCCCACCGATTGCATTACCGTGATACCGATGGAGGATGATACAGGGCGGGGAATCGCAGACAGGGTGCCCAAGGTCTGGGATGTCGACCTGGCCAGGTGCCTTTTTTGCGGGTATTGCGAGGATGCATGTCCGACAACCGCCGTACGGCTCGGCAGGGAATACGAGTATGCATCCTTTGATTTGAGCAGCGCGGTGTTGAACAAAGATCAACTGCTGGTTCCCCAGCCGATACCGGAATCCTTCAAAGGTGGTGTTCATGCCAAATCCCGATTGATAAAAACAAAAGAGGGAATAGAGGTAAAGGCCGATTTAAGTCAAACCGCCAAACGGAAGGTGTGAGGATGGAACAGCTATTATTTTATATATTCGCCGTCATCGCAGTGGCTGCCGCCCTGGCAGTCATAACGGTGAAAAATCCCGTCCACAGCGCAGTCTCTCTGATTGTCTGTCTGATCCAGGTGGCCGCACTGTATGTTTTACTAAAAATCCCTTTCCTGGCCGCTGTTCAGGTTTTTATATACGTCGGCGCGGTGATGGTCCTCTTTCTTTTTGCGGTGATGATCATTGATATCGGTAAGGAACGGCTAAAAGAACAGATCCACGGTCAGAAAAAATACGCGATTCCGGCAGTCATCCTGTTCTTTATGGCAACCGGTTATATGGTACTTTGGGGAAAACTGACCGTGCCCACCCCGAATGACCCGGCGTCCCTGCCAGGATTTCATATAGAGGAAATAGGCAAATTCCTTTATACAAAATATATCTTCCCATTTGAGATTGTTTCGGTGCTCCTGCTCGTTGCGCTGGTCGGCGCGATTGTTCTGGTAATGAAGGATAAAAAGGGGAAAAGGCCGAAAGATCACACAATCGACGAAAAACCCTGATAAAAAAGGCGAAGTTTCATGCCATCATTAACTCATTTTCTAATGCTCGGTCTCATCCTGTTTTCCATCGGTGTGGCCGGTGTGCTTTTACGGCGAAATATCATTATCGTTTTAATGTCACTGGAACTTATTTTTAACGCCGTAAACATCAATCTCGCCGCTTTTTCGTACTACCTGCAGTCCTTAAACGGAACGATCTTTGTGATATTCAATATAACCATTGCCGCTGCCGAGGTCGCGGTGGGCCTCGCCATAGTCGTGGTCGTGTACAGACAGAGAAAAACAGTCTATTTGGACGAATTGCATGAAATGAGAGGGTAATGTATTTAACATGACAGACGTGGTCTGGTTGATTCCCATACTTCCTCTATTCGGTGCAATCATAAACGGCCTGGCCGGAAACAGGATCGGAAAAAAGGCCGTCGGCTTTATCGGCTGCGCTACGGTCGGACTCTCTCATCTGATCTTAATATCCACATTCTTTCATCTGTCTACCCTACCCCATTTAAGCCGCAGCATAACGGTTGCAGGATTTGAGTGGTTTGCCAGCGGCTATTTCCGGATAGATTTTTCCCTTCTCATTGACCCGTTGTCCATCCTGATCGGTCTGGTTGTTACCGGTGTCGGATTTCTGATCCACATTTACTCCCTCGGGTATATGCATGCTGATAAGGCCTACTGGCGTTATTTCAGTTATCTCAATCTCTTTATCTTTTTTATGCTCTTGCTGGTACTCAGCGCAGATTACATCGTCATGTATCTCGGCTGGGAAGGAGTCGGCCTTTGCTCCTATCTGTTGATCGGTTTCTGGTACGAGAAAAAAACCGCCGGCGATGCCGGCAAAAAAGCGTTTATCGTAAACAGGGTGGGAGACGCTGGATTTATTCTCGGTCTCTTTCTCCTGTTTTGGAGCCTGTCTGAACTTGACGTCTATTCATTGAAGTTTCAAGATGTCTTTGAAAATGCACACAGATTGGACCCTGCCCGTCTCACCTGGATCACGCTGCTCCTCTTTGTAGGGGCCATGGGAAAATCCGCCCAATTTCCGCTGCACGTATGGCTTCCGGACGCCATGGAAGGTCCCACCCCGGTCAGCGCTTTAATCCATGCCGCAACCATGGTGACCGCAGGGGTGTATATGGTGGCCAGGAGCAGTGTCCTCTTTACCCTGGCCCCGATATCCGGCGAGATTGTAGCGAGCATCGGCATCCTGACCGCCTTTTTTGCAGCGACCATCGCCCTGGTCCAAAACGACATCAAGCGTGTCCTGGCGTATTCCACCATCAGTCAGTTGGGATATATGTTTGCCGCTGTCGGCATCGGTGCTTACTCGGCGGGCATCTTTCATTTGATCAGCCATGCCTTTATCAAGGGGCTTCTTTTTCTAGGGGCCGGAAGTGTGATACACGCCCTTTCGGGCGACCAGGATATGCGAAATATGGGTGGGCTCAACCGTCATATGAAGATTACATCGGTTACCTTCATTATCGGGGCGATCGCCCTGGCTGGAATCCCCCCTACCAGCGGGTTTTGGTCCAAGGATGAAATCCTCTTGGAATTATTTCAAAACGGCCATTACATCATCGCAATCCTGGGATTATTGACTGTGTTTTTAACCGCCTTTTACCTGTTCAGACTGGTTTTTATGGTCTTTTCAGGAAAACCCGCACCAGACCGGCAGATCGATAGACCGATCGATGAATCGCCAGGGAGCATGACAATTCCGTTGATTGCGTTGGCTGTCCTCGCCCTGGGTGGCGGGGTTATCGGAATTTCCTTTTTTGGCGGCGAATCTTTCCTGCATGTCTACCTGAGCCCTATTTTTGAGCCCGGATCCCTTTCCCTGCCAAAAACCCATGGCACTACAGCGTTTGTGGTGATGGCGGGTTCGGTGACCTTGGGACTGCTCGGTATATTTCTGGCCGCCCTATGCTATCTCGAACCGCTACGGTCGATTGCTCCCAAGTTTTTAAACCCAGATGAGATTGCGAAACGATTCAACGGCATCTACCAGCTGCTGTGCAACAAATATTATGTGGACGAGTTTTACGCGGCAGCAATTGTCAAACCGGTCAAACGGTTTTGTCAAATCTGCCTCTCTTTCGATCTTTTCGTCATCGATGGGGCTGTCAACGGCGCCGGATGGCTCACACGGCTGGTCGCCTGGCTCTCACACCAATTTGATTCCTACCTGGTTGATGGAGCGGTCAACTCACTGGCATCGGTGGTCAATATCGGCAGCCGTGTCTGGGGGAGGATTCAAACCGGGTACCTTCAAAACTACGCCCTGGTTTTTATATTGGGAATTCTGTTTATCATCGGAGGGGTAATGCTGGTGATTTGATTTTTTCCCCAGAAAAATATTTACAGATGATGCTGGAGAACACCTCTAACATACCGATATTGACAATTCTTATCCTGCTGCCGCTGTTGGGGGCAGTTGTCCTGTACTTTATCCCCGGAAAAAACAGGACTGCGATCCGGACAACCGCCATGGTGACGGCCGGCCTCGATTTTCTGATATCTTTAGGTCTTCTTTTCCGGTTTGACCCGTCAACCCACAAAATGCAATTCATCGAAAGCAGCCGGTGGATACCCGAACTGGGCGTCGAATACTTTTTGGGTGTGGACGGCATGAGCCTGCTCCTGCTGCTGCTGACCACCTTTACCACGATCATCGGCATCCTCTGTTCCTGGTCGGCAATAAAGGACCGTGTCAAGGGTCTTATGGCTTGTATTCTGCTGATGGAAGCAGGCACAATTGGTGTTTTTGTCTCATTGGATCTGGCGTTGTTCTTTCTCTTCTGGGAAATCGGTCTGGTTCCGATGTATTTCCTGATCGGAATATGGGGCGGAGAACGAAAACTTTATGCAACCCTCAAGTTCTTTCTATATACCGTCTTCGGGAGCGTATTTGTTCTGCTGGCCATTCTGGCCCTTTACTTCGCCCACGGGACGATGACAGGGGAATATACCTTTAACCTCCTTAAGCTCTATCAGGTAAACTATCCGTATAATCTTCAGTTATGGGTTTTTGCTGCATTTTTCATCGGCTTTGCCATCAAGGTCCCGATCTTTCCATTTCACACTTGGCTGCCCGACGCCCATGTTGAAGCCCCCACTGCCGGGAGCGTCATCCTGGCAGGTGTTCTTTTGAAAATGGGAGCATATGCGTTGATAAGATTTAACCTCCCCCTCCTGCCCAGCGCCAGTATTCGTTTAGCACCGGTTGTTTTTACCCTTTCGGTCATCGGTATTATCTATGGCGCTTTTTTGGCCATGGCGCAAAAAGACTTGAAAAAACTGGTTGCCTATTCGAGCGTCAGCCATCTCGGCTTTGTCACCGCAGGGATCTTTGCCTTAAACCAACAGGGAATCGACGGCAGTATTATTCAAATGATCAGCCACGGTATTTCCACCGGCGCTCTTTTTGTTATTGTCGGCATGATATACGAAAGAAGACATACCCGATTGATAGAGGATTTCGGAGGGCTTGCCAGGGTGATGCCTGTATTGGCGGCCTTTTTTGCGGTGGTCGTCCTGTCGTCCATCGGGCTGCCGGGCACCAACGGATTTATCGGAGAACTACTGATCTTAATCGGCCTCTTCGGCCGCAGCGTTCCGGCAGCTGTTCTGGCGTCCACCGGTATCGTTCTGGGAGCCGTATATATGCTGCGGATGTATCAACGGGTGATGCTTGGCAAGATCAGACACCCGGAAAACCGGGTTCTCAAAGACCTCAATCCCAGAGAAATGCTAACCCTTATATCGATCATACTGATCATCCTCTGGGTCGGGATTTATCCGAAACCATTTTTGAGGCTGACTTCCGCCAGTACAATCCATCTGGTGGAAACCGCTCACAGAAAACATGCTCAGACAGAAGCGATCAAAGCCGGTCATCGGAAACCATTGACCGCCCGAACGGTTTCAACCTCAAGCTATTTTAGTGGAGCTGACAATTGACATCACCTGAAACCATCTACAGTTTTCCCATCCTTTCGCTGATCACGTTCCTTCCATCCATGGGCGCAATTTTTATTCTCTTATTCGTAAACAAAAAATCAGAGGCCGTGGTCAAATGGTCTGCTTTGATCGTATCTTTTTTAACATTTCTCCTCTCGATCTATCTCCTGCTCAACTATGACGCGAAAACCCCGGTTTTTCAGTGGGTAGAAAAAATGGTGTGGATTGAGCGATTCGGGATCCATTATTTTTTGGGTGTCGATGGGATCAGCCTCCTGCTGGTAATGATGACAACCTTTATCACTGTCATATCCATTCTTGCCTCATGGACGGAAATCAAGCACAGGGTAAGAGCCTATATGACGATCTTTCTCTTTACGGAGACCGCTGCCTTGGGGGTCTTCATGTCGTTGGACCTCTTTTTATTCTATGTTTTCTGGGAGGTTGTCTTGATTCCGATGGTCTTTATTATCGGCATCTGGGGAAGCGATCGAAGGCTCTATGCTGCCATTAAATTTTTTATTTTTACATTTGCGGGAAGCCTTTTTATGCTACTGGGGATCCTGGCTATCTATTATTATCACGGGAATTTGACCGGGCACTACACATTCGATGCGACGATCCTTTTCGAAAATCCGGTTCCGCCAAGTATTCAGCTTTGGATTTTCGCTGCATTTTTTTTGGGTTTTGCCGTCAAGGTTCCGATGTTTCCGCTGCACACATGGCTCCCGGATGCGCACACCGAAGCACCGACCGGGGGTAGTATTTTTCTGGCCGCTGTTTTGCTGAAACTCGGAGCATACGGGTTTATCCGATTCAGTCTCCCACTCCTGCCGAACGCGAGTATCTTTTTTTCACCTTTGATGATCGCGCTCTCTATTTTCGCAATTCTCTATGGTGCTTATGTGACGATCGCCCAAAAAGATTTAAAAAGACTGATCGCCTTTTCCAGCGTCAGCCATATGGGGTTTGTGATGTTGGGTATTTTTCTTTTTAACATCGAAGGGCTTAAAGGGGGCCTCATTCAGATGATCAACCACGGGATCAGCACCGGTGCCCTCTTTTTCCTTGTTGGCATGATATACCAAAGAACCCACACCCGGATGATTGGCGATTTCAGCGGGCTGATCAAAGTGGTCCCGGTCTACGGCATTGTCTTTTTGATTGTCCTGCTTTCATCGATGGGAATGCCGACGACTAACGGATTTATCGGTGAACTTTTTATTCTGATCGGTGCCTACAAAGTGAATGTTTTCTTTGCGATACCGGTAGTCGCCGGCATACTTCTGGGGGTTGTCTACCTCCTGTGGACGTTTCAGAGAATCTTTCTGGGAACGGTTGTCAAACCCGGGAAAATCAATATAAAAGATCTCAGCATAAGGGAAAAGGCGGCCATGATTCCGATCATACTGTTGATCTTCTGGATCGGAATCTATCCGAAGCCTTTTTTGGCAATACCCGACGTTTCATTAAACCATCTCTCCAAAATGATAATGAGAAACTACAAGCAGGGCGCGCGCCATAGGATTCTCTCTAAGTATTTTAGTAAAGGAATCTCCAAATTGACCGAAAAACCCTTGCTCCGGGTCGAAAGACGGGTAGAGTAGAGATGTTGCCTGATAGTCTGAACATAAACATCACGGCTGTTTTGCCGGAAATTCTTTTGACCGGACTGGCTATATCGGTTCTTATATTCGATTTTTTTCTTCCAAAAGGAAAAAAACAGATACTGGGATACATCGGAATCATCGGGCTCTTTGCCCTTTTGCCGGTCGTCTGGACAACTCAAAATGCCGTCCCCGCCTTTGGAGAGACCGTGATATCGGACACCATCTCTTCATTTTTTGATACGATATTCATCATTGCAGGGATCCTGACCCTGATCATCTCCATCGATTACTCAAAAAAGGGGAATATTCACAAAGGAGAGTATTACCCTATTGTTCTCATTGCTATCCTCGGGATGATGGTGATGGCATCATCAAACGACCTGTTGACCCTTTATGTCGGGCTGGAGCTGATGGCGATCTCTTTTTACGTGCTCATTGCGTATCGGCGAAATGAAACCCGATCGGTGGAAGGGGCACTCAAATATTTTGTGTTGGGTGGCCTATCGTCCGGTATCATTCTTTACGGGATCACATTTGCCTACGGCGTGGGAGGCACCACCAATCTGCAGGGAATTTCCAATCAGGTGGTCCATATTGACGTTCATGATCCATTTTTACTTCTTTCAATCGTATTCATCACCGCGGGTCTTTCCTTCAAGATCGCGCTGTTTCCCTTTCATCTATGGGCGCCGGATGCTTATCAAGGAGCACCGCCACCGATTACCGCCCTGCTGTCGGTCGGATCAAAAGCCGCAGCCTTTTCGATTTTTTTCAGAATTTTCATCATCGCCTTTCACGGATTCCACCCCCTGTGGTCAAAACTGTTATGGCCTCTTTCTGCTGCAACGATGGTATTCGGGAGTGTGGTGGCGATTTCTCAGAAAAACATCATCCGGATGATGGCTTACAGCAGCATTGCCCATGCCGGTATGATCATGATTGGCCTTTTGGTAAACAGCCGGGCCGGGATGGCCGGGATGCTCTATTACCTGCTGGTCTATACCTTTATGAACATGGGGGTGTTTGCGGTGGTGACGATCCTGGCCAAAGATAATGGGAGGGGTGAAAATATCGAAGACTATCAAGGCCTCGCTTCACGCCAACCCTTGCTTGCCTTTTTTTTAGCTCTGTTCCTTCTGGCCCTGATCGGGGTGCCGCCAACCGGAGGGTTTACAGCAAAATTTTTTATTTTTGCCGCAGCCATTGAGGCCGGATATTACGGAATCGCAATCATCGGAGTGGTTGCCACGGCCGTTGCTCTGTTTTTTTATACAAGAATAATCTTCTACATGTATATGAAGGAGCCGCAGGGTTCTGATGACACCGTAACACCCGGGAACGCCACACGGATCGCCCTTTTTATCGCAGGTACGGGAATCGCGATTTTGGGATTATACCCGTCACCGTTTATACGTTTTTTAGAAAAAGCGATCCAAATTTATTTTTAATAAACTCAAGTTTCACACATGATATTTTGAGGGAAGTCGCATCAGGCATAGGGTAACCAGATGCAGAACCGTGCCCCATTGGGGGTGCGAAACTTGAGTGTCTTGCTTTGAGATTCGCTCGTTGTTTCGGTTCAGAGCCGATGCAGCCGGTTGCTGATGTTAAACCCGGACAGGGTATTGACTGTCCCCTCCCCTTTATGCTGAATCATCACCTGGTGGGTTTCCCCGATATCAAAAAGAAGGTTCTTAATCTTCATCAGTTCATTTTGAGATAACCTGCCGGCTGCCAGCTCGTTGGAGACGATTTCATCAATGCCCAACGACAAAAGAAACGGTCCCTGGGGAGAATATCCCATAGCGCTGAATCCCAACCCTTCTCCCCAGTCTTTCAGGGACGTGAAGTTTACGTGGGCTGTGATGTCTTGTTTTCCGATGTTGATGTACGGGTTGTCATTTGTTTCATGCTGATAATAGCATAAAAGTGTTCCCCTGTTCCTTTCCACTGCATAATACTGGCTTGAAGAATACCCGTAGTCGATCGAAACAATAAATCCTTCCATCAGGATATTCGAAATTGCTTTAAGATAATCTTTTATTCTCAGGTTGACCTCGGTTCGGTAGCCATTTACTTTTGGGAGACGATACTGTTCGATATATTCCAGCAATTCAGCGGTACTCGGATCACCATAAATTTCTTTGAATCCGGTTTTGTCTGTTCCGACAAATATTTCCTGATATTGATCCGTTACATGAATCATTCGAACCGGAAACGCGTCCATCAGTTCGTTTGAGATGACACAGCCGCAAAACGGGCCGGCCGCGTCGATGCCGGTTTTCCACTCAACCAATCCATCGTATGGTTTGAGGCGATTTTTTTGATCTAAAACCGTGTGGGGGTTTTTCTCTATAATGATATATTTAAAGTGCCCTTTCCAGTTCAGCTTTTTTTGAATAAAATCGATGATATCCCGGGCCAGGTACCCCCTTCCGGCGCCGAGCTCAAGAATTGTAAAATCTTCGGCCCCCTTGATCATTCTTCGCATCTCATCCAGTTGAACCGCCAAAATCCATCCAAAGATAAAATGAAGGTGTGGCGAGGTATAAAAATCTCCCTTTGCGCCGATTCTTGTTTCTCTATTCATGTAATATCCAAATTCGGGTTGATAGAGGAGCATATCCATAAAGGTTTCAAATGGGATAGGACCGCTGCGCTCGATTCGTTCTCTGATGATCTGTTCCAGATTTTTTTGAACCATGACAATCAAATTTTATGTCTGACCATTTCTTATTTTTGCTCCCCTGCCTGCGGTGTTCACTATGATCACCGTCACAACAGGCAACACCAGCCCCAATATCGTCACGACGACCATCAGCATCCCCAATTCATCATATCGGCCCCGTTCAATTACAAAAACTTTATTCAGATACTTTGTCCCGAGATTACTCGCTGAAAGGGCCAGATTGGTAAAAGCCGCCATCACCGCAAAATAAGTGGCCTTTTGGTGTTTCGGCGCCTCCTTGGCGATCCAGGCGAGCATCGGAACCATGGCGACCTGTCCCAATGGCGAGTCGGCCATCGTATCGATAATAGCGATCGTATGTGCGCCGAATCCGAAGGTTGTCTCCGTCCACAGATGAAGCCCGTAAAACATGCCGATAAACGGCAGTATCATCACCGTACTATAGACAGACAAAAAAATCACAAGATAGGGGACGGGTCTCCGGCCCATCCAGCCGCGCAGGGCAAACATACCTGCAATTGCCAGGATCGCTGAAACCTGACGCAATGTGCCGAAAAAAGCCTCGTCAAAACCGAGGACATCTATTTGCCACCAACTGGAACCTGCCCCCATCGTCGGCATTGCCCGGAAAACAAAAATAATAATCGCAATGCCAAATATCTCACGACGTTTGATTGCGTCCATTTCCTGCAAGATATTTGTCATCAAATAAATGATGATGCCAAGAGATCCTAAAAAAATCACCTCCTTTTTCAACAGAAAATCAGAGAGGCCTAAAATCAGTGTCATGACCACAAATATACCGCTACCTCCCAGGATATACCAGTTGGGTTGAAGGCGGTGATCTGTTTCTCCAGGGATCGAGTGGTTTTCACCTTCAGCGGATTCGAGACCCTGCATCTGTTTTCGACGTCGCCTTAGCATCCAGTTGCCGTACAAAACCCCCAGCACCGAAATGACCGGAATAATCAGAGAAACGCTGTACATCACCTTGTAGGAGAGGACCTTGGCCAGCCATCCGCCGAGACCCGCCACAAGGGCAATACCGCCGATAATGGCGATTCGACCCAAGGTCTGGACGGTGACATGCATTTGTTGAAGCGTTTTTTCATCAAACGAAGATCCGTCCTCATCAACTGTGGGGACAGCCTCCACGGTCATGGCGTCTGCAACAACGTCCTGAAGTACAAATCCGATGGGAGAGACCAGCACCGAAATAATATACCAGACCTCCACAGGTAACCAAGCGGCCATTTGGTCTTTGTACCCGGTTAGCCCCACCATGACCAGCAGGCTCAGTGCCATCAGCGTGGCCCCGACATATACAAATATCGATTTTCTGCGCCAAAACAGGTCAACCAGGTGACCCAGGGGCATTTTTAAAGCCCAGGGCAGCCCAGCCCAAAACCCCAAACCGGCCAGAAACGCTGCGGATAAACCGATCTCATCTTTTACAAAAAAGCTTTCAATAATACCGGTAAACCCGGAGACACCGGCCGCTAGATAAACCATGAGGGGCGGCAGGTAACTCATCCGCATTTCACGGGCAAGGCCGATAAAATCGGTTTGAAACCAGGTCCAAAACCGGAAAATCAGTGTGGGTAATTTTCTATTTTGTGCTTTTTGAATAACCACCTTTGGTCCGATATTGAGATGTTAGAAGATGAACGTGCTGCAAACAATATAAGAAATAGGTGAAATGATATCAATGCAAAACTGGTGGCCGCCCAGATAATAATTCCCGCACTGTCTGACATCCATTCGACCGGCTTTAAAGGTGTTGAACTAGGGAGAAGGGATTCTCCAGGCTGAAAGAGGATACATTGACTAATGCTGATCTTCGTTACAAAAAGAGAGCATCCGCAGACGCGGACCCAGCAAATTCATACGGATGTCGAATATACTTCTCAAGTTTCGCATCCCTAATGGGGCACGGTTCCGCATCTGGTGTGGGGTAAATAAAATTTTTTTGGAAAAACAATGAGGCAATCAGTTTGAACCGGTATCCATAAAGTAATCACCGTGCACAGGCACGCGATGGTCTGGTTTCTTTTGTAATATCAGTTGCTTATGGAACGCTAACTCTTAAAAGGTTTTGTGCCGTTGTCAAAACGCTCATTATCAATTTTTTTCAGAAAAATTTCTTTTTACCCTATGCCTGATGCGACTTTCCTTAAAATATCAGGTGCGAAACTTGAGATACTTCAATAGGGGTTTTTTTATTTGAGTTGGATTCCAATGCCTCCTGTTTCTTCAGTCCGCTTCAACTCCCAAAGATAAGGTCTTTTTACTCCCATATTAAAAATCAATTCAAACAAGGAGATTCTTTCTTTTTTGGATTCCGGGATCGCCGAAAGCTTTGCAAAAACGGCCTGTCCCTTTCCAAAGGCCAGTGTTGGAACGCCAAATACGCCGTATTCCCTCTTGGATTCAGTGTGATCCTCTCCCACGGCCTGCCAGGTTTTGTCGTTTGCCATATCCTGTTCAAACTCGACCAAATCGAGCCTTGCGGTTTTGGCTAATTCTCTAAGTACCTCCCGGTCAGCTATATCCTTTCCCTCTTCATGTCTGGCATCAAATGCAGCCAGATGGTATCTCATAAATGCCGGCTCCCCCTGATTTTTCGCCGCTTTTGCAGCCACAAGGGCCGGAATGCCTTGACTGGGATAATCCGGGTGCGCCCACATCATAAAATCAGGACCTTTCTTGCTGTTCTGTTGATCCAGCGAGAACGTCTTCCACTGAATAGCAAGACTCCCTGGAATCTCAGCCTTGATGCTCTCCAACCAGGTAACTACCCGGTAAGCAAAGGGTCATAAGTAGTCATAAAAGACGGTCATTTCAATGGTCATATTTCCTCCATGTCTTTTCTCTGGCGTGGTCCATACCGGTCCGGCTATTCCCAGTCAAGCAATCGCCGTTGCCCTTCCAGTTTCCGGATTTCAGTCAGATCCTGGCTCACCTCCAGTGTCCCCCGGTAGTATCCATCGGTATCCCTCACTGCAAAGTAGCGAATGTAGATAAATCGTCCCCCCAGTTCGATCCAGAATTCAGCCGTGTCCCTGGCGCCGGACTTAAATGTATCGAGGATCTTGTTGACCTGATGAACACTTTTTGGTGGATGACAGTTTCGAACCTCCCGGCCGATGATCGCAGGGCTCCGCGGAAAAATTCGCTCCGGTCCTTCGGAGTAGTAGGCCACCCGGTCGTTTTCATCAACAAAGGTTAAATCCACCGGCAAATGGGTCAACATCAGGTTGATTTGATCCAGCGTCATCTGCCCGGTATCCAGTCCCAGCGTCCCGGTCACATCTTTGAGAACTTCCACAGGTTTGCCCGGCAGCCCTTCCTCAGCCTCTTCAATGATCTCCTGGGGCCATCCTTTATCCGGCACCACCCAGGCAAATCCGATGTCGGCCTCCCCTTCTTTTACCGTGATCCATTCCTTTTGGGTAAGCATATCCAGGCTGGCGGGGAATAGAATGTGTTCTTCCTTATAAATCATGTCCCGTATGGTCTGTATCACTTCCTTTAGGGATTTTTCAGTCTGCAAAAAATCTTTGCGGGCAAACGCTTCCCGGATCTTTTTCAGATGAGCCCTGACATCGTCATGGATAGACCACATCACCTGGGAAGGCCCGGTAAAATGGTGGGACTCCAACATCGGAAACAGTTGATTTTCCTTGCGGGTGTAATGGGTATTGATTTCAGACAGCCGTTTGATGAGGCCCTCCAGCGCCCGGCCATACTCCTTGAAAATATCCTGCTCGGGCGTCTGTTTGATGCGTCCGAGGAGCATGCTGGTCTCACTCATGATCTTCTCAGAAGCCCGGTTTTCCTTCATAAAGGTGTGTATCGGGTGCCCGGGGGGGAGCTCAGGTCTATCCTGTTCTTCTAAAGCCTCTTTGAAGATTTCCACATGGACATCACAAAGACGTTTTATTTCCTCGGGGGGCAACCCTTCGTCCATCAGGGCCTGTTCCATCTGACCGATCTCCGAGGCCTCCACTCCGGTAACAAGCGTTCGAAACCTCTGTTTGAGCGCTTCCATATCTCCACCGTCATGGAGGTCTTTGATGATTCCCTTGAGCGCCTCTTGTCTTTCTACGGGATCTGTTAACGTTTTTCCCCCAGAAGAAGTGCCGGACACCCCGGTCGCCGGCCGGGTGCCGGTTTGCTTTTCAATTTCGGCTTTAAGGGACGAAATCAGACGCTCGACTTTCAGCCCGCCGATGTTCGCAGCCTTTTCAAGGGAGGCCACCCGCCCCATGGTTTTCCGCATCACCGGATTTTTTAGGTTCTTAAAGGCAGGGGACAGGGTGATCAAAAAATCAAGCAAAAAGGGGTAATGATTTAACAAATCGTTGATCTTTGTCTTGCCGTTCAGCTCCATTGAAAACCTCCTTATGATAAACTCGAAAAGGATCACCTGGTGGACGCTTATACCAGAAGTCCCTTTTTCGGAGCCAAAGTATAGCGAATCGGCCATTGTATGTCAATGGGGAATAGAAGGAAGAGAAGGCTGAATTTTCAGGACTGCCGGGGTTTTAATTTATTCTTCATTCAGAATTTCCCTCAGCTTTATCGACAAATCCACCATGCTGAATGGTTTCTGAATAAACCCGTCACAACCTTTGGCCAAGACTGACTTGGCTAGGCCATCAATACTGTAACCACTGGAAAGAAGAACTTTGATATCGGGATTGATCTTTTTTAACCGATCATAGGTTTCACTGCCGCCCATTTCAGGCATGATCATATCCAATAAGACCATATCAATCTCATCTTTGTTCTTCTTGTAAATTTCGATCGCTTCTTTGCCACTCATTGCCGGCAAAACAGTGTAGCCCAGCGTTTCAAGGAGCTCTTGGCCAACTTCTGCAATCGTCTCTTCGTCGTCTACCAGAAGAACCGTCTCTGTCCCCTTCATCACTTCCCCGGAAAACTCTTCTTCCTGAACGATCTCTTTTGCAGACGCTGGCAGGTAGATATTAAAAGTGGTCCCTTTACCTTTTTTGCTCCGGAGATTGATGAGGCCGCCATGACTCCTGATGATTCCATAGGCCGTAGCCAGCCCCAATCCGGTCCCTGTGCTCTTCTCCTTGGTGGTAAAGAAGGGATCGAATACCCGTTGTTGTACTGCCTCATCCATGCCGACCCCGTTGTCGGTCACAGACATTTTAACATATCTGCCCGGCTCGACATTGTAGGGCTTTACGAAGTGTTCATCCAAAGTAGTATTTTCCGTTTCAAGATACATTTCTCCGGGTCCGGTCATGGCCTGCCAGGCATTGACATAAAGATTTAAAAGAACCTGCTCAATTTGGGGCTGGTCCACTTCTACGAGCCATAGGTCTTTTTGAACTTTTCTGTGAATCGTCACCTCCTTCTTGGTACGGCCAAACATATCAGCACTTTTGCAGAGAATGGCGTTTAGGTCTGTTGGTTTCACCTCGTATTTACCACTCCTGGCAAAGCCTAGGATTTCCATGGTGAGATCTCCTCCGCTTCTGATACCATCTTCTATTCCCTTGAGGTGAGCAAAATCGGGGTGAGCGGAATTCTTGCCCAAAAGTATCAAAGAAATGCGCCCCTGCATACCCATAAGAATATTGTTAAAATTATGGGCGATACCACCGGCAAGGGTTCCAATGGATTCCATCTTTTGCGCTTGCTGAAGTTGGGCTTCCAGTTTCTTTTGTTCACTGATATCTCGCAAATTGACGACAACGGATATGATGTGACCATCCCGGCCATGATAAAGAGCGCCGCTGATACTCACTGGAATTATTTTTCCATTCTTTGTATATCGACGACTTTCAAGGCCGGAGAAGTTTTCTCTTGAAACCATTACCTTATCAATCATCATCCTGGTTTCTGGCCAGTTTTCCTCAGGTACAAAATCATCCATTTTCATTCCTATTCGCTCTTCCAACGACCATCCGAAAACACCTGTAAAAGCAGGATTGAAATAGATCACCTTCCCCTCCACATCATAGACAACAACTGGGTCAGGATTTGATTCCAAAACGGTTCGATACTTTTCTTCACTTTCCCGGAGCGCCTGCTCCGATTTTTTTCTTCCGGTAATGTCTTGCATTAAAGCCAGTACGTCAACGTTTCCATTTTCTTCACTAACGACCGAGGTCGAAATTAAAAGAGTTACGTTCCCGCCGTCCTTAGCAGTTATTACCCATTCCTCTGCCCGGATATCATCCCCTGAACGCATTTTATCCATCCGCTCAATCGCACGATTTTGAACATCTTTATCCAAATACATTGTCTGGTACCAGCCAAGCTGATTGATTTCCTCCATGGTATATCCTGTAATGGCAGTCATCCGAGGATTCCAGTGTGTGAATTTCACATAGGACTCTTCAGGAATATTGTGGCATACACAAATTCCGTCCGCAGCTTTTTCAAAGATATTCTCCAGCATTCTTGTGTGATCTCGCAAGTCTTCCTCTGTCTGCTTGCGTTCGGTAATGTCTTGAAGATTGATTAAACGTCCAATCGGACGCTCATATCGATCATAAAGTTGCGATATTTTCAAATCGACATAAAGCGGAGAATATTTGTCACCCAAAAGAATCTCAGTGTGAAATTGCGGGCTGTCATTCTTTTGCATAACGATGCCGGACAGCTGGTCCAGCGCCTCATCAGCTTTTTCTCCTAGAAGCAATGAATTCGTTTTTCCGAACAATTGTTTTGCCGCCGGGTTAATGTCCACTATCCGGTTTTGTACATCTAAAACAATCACCCCGTCATCCATGCTTTCAATCAAAGAATCACGTGCCATGGGCACAAGGTCGAAAAGACGATATTTAAAGATACTCCAGCCTATCACCAATCCGCTTATTGTAAAAGAAAGGGGGGTCAGGTCCAGCCCTGGAATTGGGCTATTGCCTGAGAGGTAGATCGCATTACCGATCCAGGGGATCAACGCGGCTATTAAAATGCTCAGAGATTGTAATTTGTATAAACGGTAGTTGCTAAAGGTCATCTGGGCCAGTTTAAACGTGCCGATGAGCATTAACAAATAGGTGTATATCACTTGAATCCAAAACCAGGTGCCATGTCTGTATATCAGGAGCTCAGTCTCCCGGCCCGGGCTAGGCGTAATGCTGCTCCAAACCAATCCATGCCACTCGTTTGTTGCCGCCATCACAACAGTGATCACAGGGAGAATCCACAAAAATGCCACGTTTCGGCGTACCAACCACGCGTCTTTCCGGGAATACTGAAAAGCAAAGATCAGCCACAAAATCGGAACACTGACGATACCCGGATACTCTATTTTTGCCCAGAGAATTTTTGCCGGCATCCCAACAGCTGCAGCTTCAAATGCCCTCGCAAAGGTCCATTCAAAAATGGCCAGCATCATGAGTGAAAAGGTCAATCCCCCTGGAATTGATCGCCGGCGCCATATGGTCCATGCTATCAATGCTGCAATCACGGCTGTTGTGAATGAAGCAATGGTAATGTTTGAATATTGAAAATACATGGAATATGTCTCCCAAAAATATTTAGGACGAATTTTTCTTATCCGATCTTTGGAATCCCCTTCATCTCTTTAAAATATGGTTTCTAATTCATTTTGATTTCAATCAATCAAAAATGTCGTGAATTGTCAATCCCGCATAAAATTATAAACCAAATAATATTTCAAACCGGCAACACCGCGAATATAATCAGTGCCCCTTCCTATCACATGATTCAAAATACCAGGAGAATCTAATCTCGTTAATCTCGATAGAGAGTGCGGGTTTGCGGTCCCCGCAAAGCGGGACAGGAAGGCGTACGTGCTGTACGACGCAACCGAAAACCCGCGGAGAACGCCGAACAGGGCAAAAAGGGCCATTTATGGATGGGCACTAACTAACTTGGCCTTGAAGTCGGTCTGTAAACAAAGTGAACAGATTGATCTCCAAGGCCATTTGAGATTACATAGGTGTTGGTTACCGTATTTTATGGAAGGAAATAAGTGAACGTTACTACCGCGGATGCGATTGATGGCATACATCGGGATTTTCGCTGCGTTTCAACAAGCGACAGTGAATTCGCTCAAAGGTTTGGTTCAGATCTTTGATATTTGTAATAATAATTCAAGTTTCGCGCCTGGTATTTTAAGGAAAGTCGCATCAGGCATAGGGTAAAAAGAAATTTTTCTGGAAAAAATTGGTGATGAGCGCTTTGACAACGGCACAAAACCTTTTAAGAGTTATCATTTCAGAAGCAACTGATATTACAATAAAATCCAAAACCATCGCGTGCCTGTGCACGGTGATTACTTTATGGATACCGGTTTACCACGGTTGCCTCATTGTTTTTCCAAAAAAATTTTATTTACCCCACACCAGATGCGGCACCGTGCCCGATTGGGGGTGCAAAACTTGAGTCTGTAATAATAACAATTAGCTATAATGAGGAAACACGTGCCGCAAGAAGATTCATTTGGTTTGACGTTGCAATTACTAATGAGTGCGTTATTATTTAGACATCCGTTGCCATTTACCTATGGATTTATCTGCAAAGCCGGGCAGGGTTTTTAATCGGCAGCCGGGTCACTGTTTGAAGGTCTTAGCGGGCGTTTAGCCGGAACCTTCCGAGGCCT
>DRHF01000364.1 GCA_011049715.1 Desulfobacterales bacterium | reverse complement strand
ACGCAGGACAGCCGCATCAATATTGGTTTGAAACCTGATTTAGCCTTCTTCATGACAGTGGGACAAAAGCGTGATATATATAATCTGTCTGTAATCGTTTTATCTAAGGAGAGAGAGATGCGCGAATAATATGCCGGGCCAGATTCTCCAAGGATTTTTCATACCCGGGGTAAAATGCGCGGCCCGGAGAATACGTTAAATCCGCTTTGTCTCCAATTATCCAAAAATGAAATCATATCCTGAGTGATCTTGCCTTTTTCCAAGAGCATCCATGGACTTATTTCAGTAACCCACTTGGAATAATTCGGAATGTCGCTGATGAGATTAAACACCACAGAAACTCCCCGACTGCTCAGATAATTACAACACATAGGTTGAGCAATTACTCTTCAAAGTCATATAAAGAAATCATAAAAGCGATCGTTGAAGTGACATCTTTCCTGGGGATACTCTTTCTCCATGAAGGCATGTTAAAAGGAGCCGGCCCTTCGGGATCTTTTTTAGCGGCAGAATTGCCGTTAAGGATAATATCACGTACGGCAGTAAATTGTGCCAGGACTCTATTGAATCCAGGGATATCCGGTTCGGGATCGGTCAAGTTTAAATCGCCGAATTCATTGATGGCCTCAATTACCGCATCTGCATCTTCCTTTTCATAGAGAAACATCTTCTCGGCTATTAGATTTAGTGTAGGCATGACATCTTTTTGATAGTTTCTGTTTTTTACACCGCCTTTGCCGTTTTCCCCATGACAGGCACTGCAAAAAAGCTGGAAGGTCTTTTTGCCTCTTGCAAGAAGCGTTAATGGTTTTTCAGGCTCCTGGGGTAATTTTTCAATACCGGGCTGCTTGATTGACAGGCTTTTTAGATATACGGTTAGGGCAAGCGCATCATCATGCGAGAATTTAAAGTCAAACATCACTGAATCCTCGGGTTGTGCTTTTGGAAAACGAACAGATTCATAGATATAGGCCAGATTTCGATTATAGTTAAACTTGGGCAACAGCTTGGGATCTAATGAATTGGTTGGATATTTCTGATGGACACTGGCATCACCTAAGCCCCTCAATTCCGCTGCCAGATACCCTCCTCTACCATCCCGCTTATGACAACCCAGGCATCCACTGGTCTCAAACAGGTATTTCCCTCTATTATATGTTGGCGTCTCCGACAAAGGTTTGACATGGCAGCGAAAGCAGTTGGCTTCCAGAAACGGTTTTTTGATGATCGGTTTCTCCCAGAATTTTTCTTTGGAATCGGCTCTCACATCGTCCCAAACAATCGCACGTCCCTGGCCGTCGTGACAAATGGTGCAGCCGAACTTTTCAGGATCATGCTTTTCCAGATAATTGCCGGGGTGAGTTTTTAATGGGTTTTTCTTATCAGCAAATCGCGGGTCCTCAATGGTCACATGGCAAGAGACGCATCGATCGATCCGGTTCATTTCAGGGAGATAAATTTGTTGGAGTTTTATGGAAAGATTTTCTTCTTCCTGATGCTCACTATCTTGATTGATTTGTTTAAGTTGACGAAGATAGGCCAGCTGGTGACCTCGCCATTCAGCGAAAATATTCTCCTGAAAATAAAATAGCCCCGTAAACAGGAAAACAACGATGCTAGAAATGTATAATAGTATTTTCATAAATGTAAAACTTTTAACGCCATTTTTTTACTAAAAAGAGCAATTCTGTGCAAAATGAGAGGTTACTCCTAGTTAATGGGCCACAGGGATGGCCACCAGTAAAATCCCCAATTGGGGCCACGATGAATCGAAGCAAAATAAGTAAGAATAATAAAGGAAACAAAAAAGCAGGTGAACAGCGCAATGGCACCAAACCTTATGGAATCAAATATTTTGATAGTGAATATAGACCAGATTGAAAACAATAACACCAGAATAGTTCCGGGATTGACCACGATAATAACGAGTTGTGGAATCTGTGGGAACCAGTTCCGGAACCAGCCAAAATTAACGGTGATCGTCAGCATCGCAACACAGGAAACCGTGGCAAAAAGTGCCGACCATAATGTCAGCCGCAAACCGGATTTATTTTCAAACCATTTCCCGACATTACCTTCAGTTCTGTCAATGTACGGGATCAATGCGAGTCCTACTATGGCGATAGTAGGGATGCCGATGCCTCCCATGAAGGCCGAATAGCTCACCAGTTCCTGAAGGCCCAGAAAATACCAAGGGGCTTTGGCAGGATTCTCAGGGAGTATCGGATTGGCAGGCTCCTTCAAAGGCGCATCAAAAAAGTAGGAAAGTACTATCGTAATTGCCAAGATGAACATGAAGGCGACAAATTCATAGGTGAGGGCGTGAGGGATGGTATCCACCAGGTTTTCCGGACTGTCGTCGTCGAAGGATATCCGTTTGCCTCTGACCATCGCAACAAGATTGTAGGTTTTTTTCGACTTGGCCGCAAAGGTTTTTTGCGCCATGGTATTCTCAGGTAGTCCTTCCAACAGCCGTGAATCTATTACGTCCGGCCGGGACAATCCGCCATCTTTACGGATACGCCACAAATGAACCATGAGAAAGAGTGTCAATAAAAGCGGCAGAAAAACAGAATGCAGGAAATAAAACCGTATAAGTGCATCGTTGCCTATACTATCCGCACCAAGAAGAAGACGTTTCTGCAACGTTCCAATATCGAATATCCAGGTTAGATGAAGAGCATCGGTAAGTTCCCTGGGTGAAGCAGCGATATTGGCGCCAATGGTGGTAGCCCAATAAGCCAGTTGGTCCCATGGAAGCAAATACCCGGTGAAACTCAGAGCCAGAGTGAATATAAAAAGCACAAGGCCGATGACCCAGTTAAACTCTCGGCCTTTTTTATAAGAACTCGTGTAAAAGACTCTGGCCATATGCAGGAACACGGCAATCACCATCAGATGAGCTCCCCAGCGATGCACATTTCGAACAAGACGGCCGGAGGGTACAATGTAGATCAGATCTTTCATGGAATTGTAGGCGTGTTGTGTGTCAGGCCGGTAATATATCATAAGCAGTAATCCTGTAATGATTAGAATTGCAAAGAGACCCACACACATGATCCCGAGGCCGAAAGTGTAATTCCATCGCAAGGAGAATCGATGTACTTTTGCTGAATGAACGTGTAAAAAAACATTGCTGAAGACTGCTTGAGCTCGTGCGCGTCTCGAATCCAGCGCACCATGGCGGGCAACCGACGCTAAAAAATTTTGCGGGAACTGCTTCAGGTTTTGAAAATATTGTGATAGCGCGCTCACTGCGCTATCTATTTTTCGCTCTTCGTTCATTTCTGAAACAACAATCCTTGCATCCTGGTCATCTTTAAGAACTATACTAACAATTTCGTACCGGGCTGCACCACCTTGTTGCGGTCAACAACCAACTTAGCACTCGGCAGCATGACTACGCTGTACCACGACAGATTCTTAGGCGCCGGACCCTGCATGACCCTACCGGTCAAATCATAGCGCGACCCGTGACACGGACAGACAAATTGCTTTTGTTCCTTGCTGACGATACACCCCAGGTGGGTGCATATGGCGGACATGGCCGATATCCCTTTTTGATCTGCAAAAACGTAGACCTGTTCCATCTCAAAATATTTTGTTGTACCAGGCGGAAAGTCTTCTTTGTTCCCGATTTTAAATCTGGCCGCTTTACCCGGCATTAGTGATGGTATCGGCATTCTAAGCATGGTTAAAAGAGATGCGGCCAGGGAAGCCATCCCGATGATAGTGGCAGATCCCCAGCCCAGAAAAAACCGTCGGGTTATTTCCTCTCTGTTTTCTATGGTTTCTTTCACATTCACCTTACAACTCCTCCAAACAGTATTGTTCCATCGTGATCGCGCTTGCCGGGCATCTTACTGCACACATTCCGCACCGTATACAGGTGGTATCGTCCTTTAAAATGACGGATACATCTTCAGTGTCATACAATGTTTTTTTAAGATCGATGATATCTTGATCCCCATCAACCTGCTCAAAATCAACAATCTTGAGACAGGCACATGGGCAAATTTCCACACATCCGCCACAAAGAATACATTTTTCACTGTCAAAAATGGTATTAATACTGCAGTTAATACAACGGCCCGCTTCAAATAATGCGACATTCTCCTCAAGAGGCAATTCCACCTGTGCGATCATTCTGCCTTTTCTTTTTTCCACCGGAAGGACAGGAAGCTTGATACGTTTCCTGATTTCATACCCAAAAGCCCTCGCAAAATCTTCAAGAAGAACATGCAAATCGGTCAACCGTGGATCGATTTTATTCCCTGTGAAATGACGATAGATGGAGCGGGCTGCGCGTTTACCGGAGGCGACAGCATCAATTAGCAGCTTGGGACCATGTGCCAGATCGCCGGCAACAAAGACGTTAGGTAAACCGGTCTGAAGGGTTTCAGAATCATGGGTAATGATGCCTCTTTTCGAAATTTCAAGACCATCTCGAGCAGGATCAATAAAAGAGAGATCAACCTCCTGACCGATGGTCAAAAGAACCGCATCGCACTCAATAGTTGTTTGTCTTTCTTCATCAAACTTAGGATCGAACCTTCCGTTTTGGTCAAAGACCTGAACGCAGTGGGAAAAAGTAACACCCGTTACCTTCCCATTTTTAACATGAATCTCCTTTGGCCCCATGCCGGTATGAAGGATTATCCCTTCTTCACATCCTTCAATAATTTCCACCTCGTCTGCCGGCATCTCATCTCTGGATTCGAGGCAGCAAAGATTAACATCCACCATATCAGATACAAGGGCCGCAGCGACCGCAACATCCTGACCGGTTTGTCGGACTACAGAGCGTCCGACGTCAAAAGCTACATTACCGCCTCCGATGACCACAATACGGGACCCGATTTCAACAGGGTTTCCAAGGGCGATATCACGAAGAAATTCCACACCGCCCAGAACCTGAGGTGCATCAGCACCAGGGATTTTAAGTTTTCGGCTCTTTTTAGCGCCAACTGCTATGATGACGGCATCAAATTCCTCCACCAGCTTGAAAAACGGAATATCCTCTCCCACCGCGGTATTGAGACGAATCTCAACCCCCAGTTTTTCGATCAGCTTAACCTCTGCCAAAATGATGTTTCTGGGCAGACGGTATTCAGGAACACCAAGGTATAACATACCTGCGGGAACAGATTCCCTTTCAAACACCACTGGTGAAAATCCCATCAGGGCAAGATCATGTGCTGCACCAAGCCCTGCCGGACCTGATCCCACAATGGCGATGCGCTGGCCGCCCACTTTGGGATAATTTCTGCGAGTGTTTAGATCAACTATGGATAAATTGGTTTCTTTTTCATCATCAGGTATCGTAACTCTCAGTCGATCCCATAACCATTTGGCAATCTTTTCAATCCTGTCGGGAGAGGACTCTGTTCCCAACTTTCCGGTGACAAACCGTTTAAGGGCACGTATCTGTAAGGGGCTGTCTATATCACCCCGCCGACATGCAGCTTCACATGGCGCTCCGCAAATAGATCCGCAAATGGAAGCCAGGGGATTTGAAACGCGGGCGATAAGATAAGCGGTTTCATAGTCCCTTTGAGCTATGGCTTGAATGTACCCCCTGGCATCGGTGTAAACCGGACATGCAGCCTGACACTTGATCGTTTCAGCCCAGTGATTTTCAGCCGGGAGTTGAGCCCTATACTTTTTCAACAGCTGTAATCCTTTTCTACAGCATTACCGGTGCAGCTTAATGGTCACTTCAACGCTTTCTCCATCCTTGACATCCACTTCAACGTGATCTGCCTTGTAACGTTGATTCCATGTAATCAGTCGATAGTGCCCTGGAGGAACGTCTTTAATAACAAAAACCCCCTTTTTATCGCTCTGTCCGTAATAGGGATTGGGAAGCACGACTACAAAAGCAATCATGGCGGCATGTAGCTTGCACAGTTGGGTATAACCCCCTACCTTGTTGAAGGTATGGGACAGCACCTCTCCTTGATTGGCCTTGCCAAGGTTAAAGGTTTCATGGTCAGGGGAATATACATTATGTTCGGTTGGATCGGAATTGAGAAATTTGACCGTGGAACCCACAATTATTGGAAGGTACTTTGGAATAAACGTACTACCGACCTGGTTCATTTCTGCCTCTTGCGGTTCCCATTTGTCCGGTACATTTTCAAGATAAACAAATGTGTCTCTTATCCAGCGTTTCTTTTTATAATCGATTTTTCCTTTAATCATACCGCCGGCAAACGCTGAGGTTGACAGGAAAAAAAAAGAGACGATGATTCCAACTAATCCATGAAGCTTCAACATCTTTTTATAATCCAAAATTGAATTCCTCCAGTTAGTGAACGGCCGCAGGCTGACGCTTGCGGCCGTTCATTTATTTTTTCTTTTTTATATAATCGCCCGTGACTTGAAGGTCATGGTTGAAAAGTCATGTTTATAAGGTGATTCTCCGATCTTTTCAATTTTTCCAACAGCTAATTTATAGCGGTAATTGTTTGTCAAAGGGTCGGGAACCCGGGGCACCAGCTTGTTTGCCGGCTGGTAAGGGTTTAGAAAATACATGAAAGACACCCCTTCCTTTGGTACCTCCATAACCATGGCTACCGCCTTGACTTCCGCTGAAATAAACTTGATATGTCCGTTTTTTCGAAGATTGTCAAACAGCAAATCATCAACATCACGACCGTAAAATCCCGATACCTGAACCGGTATACGATCGTTTGTCACTTTCACGTAATCTCCGCTCTCGATGCCAAGTCTTTCTGCATCTACCGGATTGATTTCGATAAAGTTCTCAGGGAAGCGTTGCGTGATGTAGGGCCGGCGCTCAACATCATCAAAAGTAGATTGCCATATCTCATTAATGCGCCCGTTAATTACCCATAGTTCATCACCTTTGGGTTTGATAAAGTTGAAAAAATCTTCGAACAGATACCAGGGGGATTTGATAAAATTGGCTTTTCCCGATTGACTGATAAAGGAAGTCAGCCATTTCGGCCATACAGTCTCCTTTTCAGGTCCGGTTTCAGGCAGTTTGAGAGTAGAATCATGTATCCTTTTAGTGCCCACGAGTTCGCCTGATTCAAGCCGTATCGGCCCCTGTATACCTGTGGTGCCATAGCTTCTGAGTAGTTCGTGACCCTTCAGCCCTTTGCGTTTAGCCATTTTCACAAGTGGTTGATAGTTGAGAACTCCTCCTCTTGTAAACCTGGCGGCTTCTTCAAAGACATCGTTTGAATCCTTCCAGTCATAACCGCTAAATCCCATGGCCTTTGCCATTTTGGCGGCGATCCACCAATCCGGCTGGGCTTCCCCGGGCGGATCATAAAACTTGGAATACAGACGAATACGCCGTTCACCGTTTGCCCTGGAAAAATCGCACTCTCCCCATGTCGCGGCCGGTAGAACAAGATCGGCAATTTCAGTCCCGATCGGCGTTCTCGGATAAATATCCTGGTGCACTACCACCATTCCGCCGCTGTCTACGCGCTTTCTCAAAACGTCGATAATATGGCCGGTATCCTTTTCATTCGGCTGATGAGGGTTCCTCCGCGTGTGGCCGAGCAGTATATCGGTTAACTCGCCGGAGGCGGCCATAGCGCCGGTCCAGGTGGTCCCGACAACGTACGCAAAACGGACGTTACCCGCTTGCACCCACCGGTCCAGATCAAGGGGCTTGCGCCGTCGCCCGCCGAACTTTTCAGGGGATTTGCCTATAGGGTACTTGCCCCCTTTCACTCCGCCACGCTGGTGCCCGCCAAAACGTGAGATCATCTGACCGGGTCGGTTGCCTGCTCCGCATAAAAGGCCAAGACTTGCATATGAAGACGTGTTTGTGTAGTTGTTTGACCAGTAAATTCCTTTCTCAAGACCGAAAGAGGTCTTGGGACGACTGCCGTCCTCCCGTGGCTTGGCCATGAGTTCGGCCGCATAGACAATGTCGTCGGCATCAATGCCGCTCAGTTTTGCTGCAAACTCAACTTTAGATTCCTTCTGGCTCAGGATCCAATTTTTGTAATCTTCAAAACCTTTGGTCTGAAGTTTATCCCAGGTGGTTCGCCACTGCCAGTCTGTATTTCTGGTCCCCTGGCCAAAACCGGAATCGGTTTCCCATTTGGTATTGGTATTTTTATTGATCCATTCTCGATCCTCCCAACCGTTTTCAAGAATCACACGGGCAATGGCCATAAAAAGGGGGGTAGCAGTACCCGGCGTGAGCTGGAGATGGAGCCCTCCTTTCTCTTCGGCAAAGGCCACACCTGTGGTCTTGCGCGGATTGATACAAATCACCTTTTGCTGGTGCTCCGCAATGGCCTTCATTATCCATTCGTTCCAAATAATGGTCTTGGTCTCAAAGGGATCCGTGCCGGCAATGACAAGCGTATCGGCCAAATACCAGTCCTCGTAGGAAGCAGAGAACTTTTCAATACCGGCATCACGCAGCCCCGGAACCGAAGGTGCCACGGTGGGATTGTCGTGCCAGGCAAAAGCGGGGGTCCCTATATTTCTCAAGGCGAATTTGGTGAGGGCGTAGGTGTTTTCAAAATACTGGTAGGAATACATTTTTTGGGCCCAGGCATGGACCCCGTACTTTTTGATAACATACTTTGACACCGCCGCAAAAATTTCTGCCGCATCGTCCCAGGAAATTCTCCGGAGCTGACCATTTAACCGGACCTGAGGATGTTTCAGGCGATCACGAGTCGGCGTACCCGGGCTGTAACATTTTTGGGCGATGGCACCACCCCTGATTGAGTGATCACCTCCTTTGTTGACAACCTTGATGTCGGCATCAGGGGCCACTACAACATGGTGCGGTTTTCCTTTATAGCTTACGACATTGTGCATGTTGGGAGCCACCCAGCCCCCTTTGTCCAGCTCTATCGGCAGGTCTTTGCCAAACGCATTCCGGTTTGCCTTTATACCGCCCCTTTTGCCCAAGGGCCAACGATAGATCTTATATCCACAGCCTACAATGCAGTAATCACAGCAGGTCGTCAGCACATCGGCATCTTTCGGGGGAATCGGTACGGTATCAATTCTATTTATTTTGCTCATGTCTATCTGTTCCTTCCGTTAAGATTCAAGGTTAAAGAATCGGTAATCGACATATTGTACCCCGGCCCTAACGAAACATCATACCCGGATTAGTGGGGCCTCCAAAGATCAGGCCCGCAACAGCTGTGGCGTATATACTGTTTCCTTCAACTTCGAGTACAATCTGGGGCAAACTCTCTACGGCATGACCCGCAATAACCATACCGTGCCGTGTTATATCAAAGGTGGTCAGATGATTCGGACACGGTCCTATTGCCTTGTGCTCAGGTTTATAAACCTTGTTCAGTAATCCTCCCATATGGGTGCAAATGCCGCTGAATGCAACGATATTTTGGGCGGGCCCAACACCGCCTCCGGCCCGTTCCCCTATGTTTACGATTAAGCATTTTGAATAAGTGGGATCATCATTGGGGTAGAGAAATTCGATCGGCTGATCCGTCTTTAGCTCAGATAACCCAACGATTCTTTTTCTGGGATATTGTGCAAATTGAGCTTGGCCGGCAAAAGAAGAAGATGATCCGAAGATGGAGCCGAGCGCCAGGGTGGAAACGGCGCCCGCGCCATACAAAAGAAACTGCCGGCGATTGATACAGTTGAACTCGCTTTTTGCATCTTGTTGATCAACATTTTGATCCCGAGTCATTTTTTCACCTCCACTTTGAGGCCATCTCCCCGATCAATACCATAAGGTGGAAGTGCCGGGGCGGCGATAATAATCTCCTCTCCGCTAAGGCTTTCAAGAAAAGCCAGGAGCTGTTCTTTTTCCTCATCGGTCAGATTAAGCGGTTTGAGAAGTTTGGTTTTGGTGGAATGGCCAAATGTTTTCTTAATGACATCTTCCCCTCCACCGTCATTGTAAAAATCGATAATCTCTTCAGGGGTCCAGAAAACCCCATTATGCATATACGGAGAGGTATATTCCAGATACCGCAAGGTGGGTGTGCGAAATTTACCCATATCCTTGTATCTCTTGGAGCGGTAGTAAAGCCCCAGGTCTGATTTAGTCTTGCGATATATTTCTTCAGAAACTCCTTTTGCATACTGCTCAAAACGAAACGTGATCTGCTTTAAGGGTTCTTCGTCAAATATTTCATTTTCAGGCACACCGAGGTTGTAGTATTTCTGATCCGTTAATAGCGGTCCGTTGTGACATTGAATACAGTCGGCCTTACCTTTGAAAAGGGCCATTCCTTTTATGGCATCTTGCGACATGGCTTTTTTATCGCCGTTCATGTATTTGTCAAAAGGAGTATCACGTTGGATTAGGGTCCTTTCAAAGGCTGCTATTGCGCGCCATGCGTCAAAGATTTCCGGCCGCTCGGTGCCGAACACCTCCTTAAACCGCTTGACGTACTCCGGGATCTGCCGCAGGCGTTCCTCCATCAGGTCATCTTCACCGTTTCCGGCTACTGCTCCTCTGGCTGCACCCCTTGCTTGGGACTCAAGACTCCTGGAGGCCCCGGCCCAGAACAGTTTGTCCCAGTAAGCTGCATTTATGATGGTTTGACAGTTGCGCCAGTGGGAAGTTCCAGGATATCCCCTGCATATGTCCTGTCCGTCTGTCCAACCCATTTCGGGGTTATGGCAGCTGGCGCAGCTTGTGGAAACATCTCCCCCCAGACGCGCATCAAAAAAGAGCAACTTTCCCAGCTCCACCTTTTGCGGTGATTGCTGATTATCCGCGGGTATAGGCGGAGCCGGCAATGGTGCCAGATTGGGAAATTGTGATTCACCTGCATTTGATGCTATACCAACCAGCGTAATACTTATAGCAGCCAGGAGGGGTACGAGACCCTTACCAAAAAATTGAAGTTTACTGCGGTTCCGGTTCATTATCCCAATTACCTCCTATCTTAAAGTTGATGGTTGACTATAGAAAGCTCAAAAAAAGTTTTCCTTTTAATTCGGCATCTCCCTCCAGTTTGCAATCACCTGATATTCAGGAATTCTCGGGGGATCAACTGTGATCTCATCTCCGCTTAAACTTTTTAGAAATGCCACCAGGGCCTTTTTCTCATCCGCCGAAAGATTAAGAGGTTTTGACTCAGATCCTTCTCCGCCCCCCCTGTTTTTAAAATCAACCACATCTTCAAGAGTTGCTATGGTGCCATTATGCATATAGGGCGCAGTCCTGCTCACCTCCCTTAGTGAGGGGGTCAGAAACTTGCCGAAGTCCTCTTTTAGTTTGCTGACGATAAAAAAACCGGGATCTTTTCTTAGGTTTTCAAAATTGGGTACTCCTAAAAACTTCAGCACAGAGCGGAAAGTGGTGGCGCGCTCAGGATCGGTAAACAGCTCGGGATGCTCCGGGACACCAAGTTTATACGGCTCAAAATCAGAAAACATGGGGCCGTTGTGGCATTGAATACAGCCGGCCTTGCCCTTGAAAAGATCGAGACCCTTTTGAGCCCCCTCTGATATCTTTGCGGAATCAAAAGGTACATTTTGTGAGATAAGAGTCTGCTCAAAAGCGGCAATCGCTTGCAATGTTTTTCCGAAGCTCGGTTCTCCCCCGAATGCTTTTTTGAACCTTACCACATACTCAGGCACCTGCTTGAGCCGTTCCTGCATCAGCCGGCCATCGAGATTCATAAAATGGGTTTCGGTAATTTTGTCCCTGACCTGGGTATCTGGATCTTTGCCGGTTAAACGTCCATCCCAGTAAAAGTACCTTTTATGGGCCATATTAAGGATCGTCTGGGTATTTCGAAAATACTTTGATCCGGGATAGGCAGCCGACAGATCTTGTCCATCGGCCCAGCCCTTTTCAGGTTGATGGCATGAAGCGCAACTTAAGTTTGCATCACCACTCAGGCGAAGGTCAAAGAAAAGGAGTTTCCCGAGTTCTATCTTTTCAGGATCCGATGCTTTAATTTTTGGTAATGGTCCGATATCTTGAGACCCATCTCCAGAAAGGCTGGTTACCGGAACAATTAAGAACATCAGCAGGATAACCGATCCAATGACCGGAGGGATAATGAAAAAGCTTGAAGTTTTGCGGTGCATTTTGTTTCCCCCATTATTTTTCGAAGGTGAAATCATTTGTCACTCTCTGACCAGCAGTAACGGTAATTTTCGTTTTCTTTTTACCGATAACCGGGTGCCAAACGGACAACGTATATGTTCCCGGAGGAATATCCGTAATACTAAAAGCCCCATCTTTGCCTGTAACGCTGTAATATGGGTTACTTGCCACAAACAGGTATTCATGCATGAAATCATGTTTATCGCATTCGAGCTTTACGAAGGGCGCTTTTTTGACCTTGAATGCTGTTTTTATGGCGGAATTTGGTATTTGCCCCCTGTTGAACAGGGTTCGGCGTGCCCGGCCGATCAACTCATATGTATGAATGTTGTGCATGATCGGATCCGAGTTTTTGATTTCCACCCGCACACCTTTATGAACGACGCGACTTGTGGGTAGAAAACGTGCCCCTTCCTGGTTTATCATTCCATTTTCCGGCACCAGGGGCCATTCTTTTCCTGCCTTGACTTTTGCAAGGTACACAACCGCCTCGGCCAGGTGCCCGTCATTGACGACAACTACATCCACCTCCCTGGACTCAGCATTGGCCACTTCTTGATCCTTAACAATGGTTAAAATCTTCGGTTTAGGGACTTGTCCTTTAAAGGAAACCGTTCCGGAAATGCTTCCCCCATTTTTAACCGGTTTGACTTTGAACTCGGCTGCTGCCGCTAATAATGGAATAACAATCATAAGGCTGTTTATCATCAACAGAAACAGCAGAAGACGCAACGTGTGTTTCATACCTTTTTTTCTCATAGACCACTCCTTTTTTTTATAATGACTGCCTCATCACTTACCAAAATTATACCATTGCCTCTTCTTCTTTAAGCGAAGTTAATGTTGTGAAGTGCAAATTCCAGGCCACTTTACATTATCAGGATAGAATGTGATAAGTACTGAAGAATTAAGGGATTAAGACAAATGATGTAAAAGAAAAGGAGAGGAGCAAATATGAATAGATAGATTAGGTTCCCGAAAACCATCAAGGGTTATCGATTTTCGGAAAATATGGCAGGGTGAGACCTTATAGTGCTATTTTCCAAAGAAAAATTCCTTTAAAAGTCATATTTTTTGCTGAAGCCGCTTGTATTTTTTCAACTTTTCGTCGAAGGTAGAACGGGCAATGCCGAGCCGGCGTACCGCCTCGGACTTATTTCCGCCCACCTGATCAAGTACCCTGAGAATGTGTTGCCTCTCCATCTCTGCAATTGTCCAATTCTTTGGGGAGCTGTCGAGCTGTTCTTTTCCGATCCCGCCTGGAAAAGGGGGAGAAAGGACAATCTGGCTCGGTAAATGACTGCTTCTGATCAGGTTCTCATCACAGAGAATGACCGCGCGTTCAATGACATTTCTCAATTCCCGGATATTACCCGGCCAAGGGTATTGTTGCAAAATCTTCCGGGCATTGCGTGTAAACCCGATAACTTTCTTTCCCATATCGGCAGCGTAATTGGCCATGAAATGTTCGGCGATAGGTAGAATATCCTCATTTCGATTTTGAAGGGTCGGGACTTCAATTACAAAAGCACTAAGACGATAATACAGGTCTTTGCGAAACGTATTGTTATCTGTCATTTCAAGAAGGGATCTATTGGATGTAGCGATGATTCGGACGTCCGTGTAAATGTCTTTTGTCCCCCCCAGGCGCTTGAACGAGTGGCCTTCAAGAATTCTCAAAAGTTTTGCCTGCATCATAGGGCTCATATCAGAGATTTCATCCAGAAAAAGAGTCCCGCCGTCGGCAAGTTCAAAAAGACCGGGTTTTCGTTTAACTGCTCCGGTAAAAGCGCCTTTTTCATATCCGAACATCTCGCTTTCCATCAGTTGATCGGGAACAGCGATGCAGTTGATCGCAACAAAAGTAGCAGATTTTCGCAGACTTGCCTGATGGATTGCATTTGCAGTCAGCTCTTTGCCCGTTCCGGTAGATCCGATAATTAATACATGGGTTTGCGAGGCAGGGGCAATTTTGGCAATCAGTTCTTTTACTGAAGTTATCGCTGGGCTCTGTCCCAGAATTTCCGGGAAGCGACGGCTTCTTGCGCTTTGCTTCAGACGAAGGATTTCTGTTTTAAGGGACTGAAACTCCAGGGCTTTTTTTATTATCAGCCGGAGGCCGTCAAGCTCAAAAGGTTTGATCACATAATCAAATGCCCCTTTCTTGATTGTCTCGACAGCAGATTTTACATCAGGAAAAGCGGTCATCATAATGACGGCTACGTCTTCGTCGATTTTTTTAATTTCCGATAAAACATCCAGGCCACTGGCATCAGGGAGGCGCATATCCAGAAGGACTACTCCCACAGGGTGTTTGGTAAAAAGGGCTAATCCCTCCTTGGCATCGGCCGCTGAAAAGGGAGTGTAGGAATTATTCCGGCAAAAGTCCGCCAGCGATCTGCGCATGAGCCGGTCGTCCTCAATAATCAGAATGGATGGATTCATGATTGCACCGGTAAAGTAAGTATAAAACTCGTGCCTTTTTCTAAATTATTTTCAACGGTGATATTACCACCATGCCTGTACATAATTTGACGCACAATTGATAAACCCAGTCCGGCACCATCCGCCTTGGTCGAATAAAACGGTTTGAATATTTTATTGACATCATCTTCAGAAATGCCTGTCCCGGTATCTGAAATTGTCAGTTGCAAGCCGAAGACCGGTTCCCTAAGATTGTCAGCGCTGATGGTCACTGTTCCGCCATCAGGCATCGCTTCGAAAGCATTGGTAATAATATTGTACAACACCTGTTGGATTTGGATGGAATCGAGTTTTACTTCCGGAAGTTCGGTTTGTTGTGAATAATTTTCACAAATCCGCACGCCGCGCCTTTCTGCATCCGGCCTGATCAGAAGCAGTACCTGTTCGATAATTTCCTCAATCCGGCATAACTGGAGATCAAGGGTCTTTGGTCTGGCATAGATTGAGAACGTTTTTAAAAATTCACTTAGTTGATTTATTTTGTCTTCAATCCCATTAAGATAATCCAGATATTTTTCACTAAGGGTTTCCTCTTCCAGAACCTGAAGGGTTGTTTTGATGGCGGACAGCGGTTTGGCAACTTCGTGGATCACACCGGCAGCCATTTCCACCTGTGACTCAAGGTGCAGCTTTTCGGCCTGCTGCTTTTCAAGCATACGCTCTGTTAAAACAGAATCTGTTATATCTAGGCGCAGTTCCAGCAGGTGGTCGACCTCATTTTCAATATTCATAACAGGTGTTGCGACTAATTGAAAAAATCGCCTGTCTTTATTCCCGTTCGAGCAGCTAATGACGGCACTGTGACCTGTTCTCTCGGAAAAACATATTTCGCTGCAACACTCAGGGCATGGATCGGACCTTTCATTGAATATCTTGTAACAGGTTTGCCCAACGACCGAACTCTCTCCGTCGTAACGATCGGTCAGGATTTTATTGGCCCATACAATGTTTTTCTTAAAATCAATCAGACACAATTCCGCACCAATACTGCTGACGATATCATCCAGCTTTTGATTTTCTATCTTTAGCGTTGCCTCTGAAAGTTCCAGCCGTTTTGTTCGTTTTTCGACCTCATTTTTCAACTCCAGATTCCAATGCTGAAGGCGTTCCTGTGTTTCTTTAAGCTGGTGAGCCATATTGTTAAAATGACGAGCCAGATCTTCCAGTTCGTCATTGGTTTCAACCTTAATATGATGATCAAATGCACCCCCTGCGATCCGGTCGGCACCTTTTGTCAGGGCAAATATGGGCTTGATAAAATGGCGAGCAGAGACAATACTGGAAAAGGCGCCCAGTAAAATCAAGGCGGTGAGGGCCGAGAGCCAGATTCTTTTCAAGCGGTTTGAAGACGCAAATACAATCTTGTTGGGAACCGCAATGATCATGGTCCACCAGTCATCCGAATGTGAAGATTTCAAGATGCGGGAATATACCAAAATATGATGAATCGTATTTGTTAATCCACTGGAATTATGCAGAATGTCGGAAACTATCTGTTGAGAATAATCATCATGGATGCTCTGATTTTTAAAATAATGGGCGGTGCTTGTTGCGGACGATTGGTACAGATAAAGCCCCTTTCTATCGATAAGAAATGAATCCGCCTTTTCAGGAACGCCGCTAATAATTTCAAAAATCGGCTCGGCAAAAATGTTGATAATAAGAATGCCGACTTTGCCCCCCCGGCTATTTAATACCGGAGATGCATATCGTATCACCGGTCTCTGGGGAATTTCCACCAGCCCCCACTCAATATTAAGATCCATCGGCGACACGTAGATCTCATCAGCTTTCAAAGCAACAGCTTCTTTAAAGTAATAGCGACCGCCTTTATCCTGCAGCTGGACTTTTGGAACAACATGGACACCACTGTCGTCATGATTTAATCTTACAATTTCCCTGCCTGTCATATCAAGATAGCGGATCTGGTAGAAGTTCCGTTTCCCTTGCGAAAAACGTAAAAACTCCTTTTCCACCTCAAGACGTGCTTTTTCCATATCAGGCAACCCAAAAGGGTTCTCCGGGCTATCCGTGCCGGTAAGATCAGCCAGTCTTTGAAGAGACGCAGAAGATTTTAAGTAGAAAAGGTCATGTTCTATATTGCCCAGAAATGCCCTGATATCTCTTCCTGTCGATTTTATCTGGAATTGCAGCTGTTCAAGTGCCTGGCCTTCCAGCGTACTACTCATGGAAATTACGCTGTAACTGCCAAGCAGTATAAATGGAATTACTCCCATCCCAAGAAAAGCAAGAACAAGTTTGGTGGATATTTTGAAACGGGGAAAAATTTTACTGAATTTCTGCATGACGATTGATAGTTCGGCAATTGGGTGAAGGCGGCGTTTGAAAAAATTGCTAAATATATTAAAAGATTATAACATAATAGATATAATGTTTCTGTGTTAAAAGTCAAATAGAGTTAAAAGCATGAGCGGGTTTAATAACATTACAAAATAAGCTGCAAGGCGGTTTCTGAGAACCTAAACTCACATATCGAGTGGATTTTGATTCTAATAGTACCTTAACAGTATGATGAAAATAGGAGGTGAATTTCAGAGAAGCTGGTTATCCGGTTTTAGTCGATTTTAATGTGGTAGAATTCTTCAAAAACCGTTGTCGGCATGATGCGGATAGCGTTCCAAGCCAGTTTATTACATACGCGGGCGCATGCCCGGCACCCGATGCAGCCATTAAAACGGACCTGAACCGGCGACCGTGGAATATGATATTGATCTTTTGCGACCGGCGCAATGCAAAAAGACGGACAAAAGGATATACATGTCTGACACCCAGAGCAGTTATCTTCATCAACGACCGCTATAAATTTGGGTTTCCGTTTCTTTGCAACCTTCTTGCCGGGAAGCTCAGGAACTGATTTGTAATGATCATATGGTTTTTTTGGCATTAAACGATAGCAGGATATAAATTAATATGTAGTTAAAATATAATCTCTCAGAACCCGGATCTGTTTTTCCTCGTCACCGTCCAAAATCTTTTCCGGGCCTGATTCATGGAAATACTCAGGATCAGGGTCATAGAAGCTCGGCATTTTTGTTCCGGGGAGAAGGGCCTGGGGGTCCTTGAGCCATTCAATCATCCATAGCGGCTTGAGCCTGTCTTTGGCCAGAGCAAAATTTGGCGCCCAATTTACAGGGGAGCCTTCAGGGAATTCCTTTCCTCTAATGTGGCAGCTTCCACAGTCAAAAAATTTCTTCGAAAATAGCAGCCCAGCTGCGGCGTGCTCCTCTTTTGCCAGTTTCGGGACCACTTTTTCCGTAAAGGGAAAATTCTGATTATCCAAGTAGCTGAAATAACGAATGAGTGTATTAACCTGGGTTTCGTCGAGGGCAAACGTCGGCATTCTCACGGTAAGCCAGGGGCGTATGATCACAGGCCCATGGATAAAATCGAACAGCCATTCGGTTTGTACTTTTTGCCCTTCTCCCTGCAGAACCGGAGGGCTAAAAGTTACCATCAGGTCATCGGCGTCTCTTAGACTCTTATTTTGAATATTCATCAGCCAGCTATGAATCATCGGTCTTATGGCACCACCTTCCTTCTCGATAATATGACATCCCTGGCAGTTATATTCGCGAACAATCCATTGACCCTGCTCAACGAAGATGTTTCTGGGATTGCGGGATTTTTCCTTTGAGGTCAACACGTCTTTTTTCACAAAACCAAGCAGGGCGGTAACAATGGCTTCAACTTCCTTGTCCGTGTACTCGAAGTTAGGCATTCTCAGTTTTTCATCATGGGGTCTTACCCTGTCTTTGTCAAAGATGCGGGGATTCTTCAATTTTTTTGTAAACCAGGCGTGATTGGTGCGCTCAATGTCAATAAACCCGAAATCAAGTTTTTCAACAGGCTTGCTGCCTTCGTTTGTCAGCTCGGTTCCGATTGGTTTTTCTTTCTCAAATCCAGGTACGTTGTGACAACTAAAACACCCATAGAGACGAATCAGTTTTTCTCCTGCATAAATCAACTTTTTATCCGGAACCATATTTGAAAGCTGGGCCTTGGCATCGCTCTCAGAGGTCATTTTCATTAGAAACCCCATTACGATCTTATTCAGCTCTTTATCATCCTGAGCAGGTATGGGAGACTGCATAAATCGGTCCTGCCTTTTCTGAATCAAATATGCCGCTATGTCTGCCGCTTCCTGATCTGAAAGTCTCAAATTGGGCATTTTTGTCCTGGGGAAATAACGGGCCGGATTTTTTACCCAATTGTAGACCCATTTCTCAGATGTTTTGGACCCCAATCCGATCAGGTTAGGGCCCTGATCTCTGCGAAGTGTCTGAAGCGTTGTATCCTGGGCTATCTTTTCAGCCTCAATCCTGTGGCAACCGAAACATCCATATGAAGCGATGTGCTTTTCCCCTTTACCGGCATCTCCCGCTACAGGTATTTCAAACAGCTCAAACTCTCCACTCTTTTTGAACAGGTAATCGACAATGGCGTGTATCTCCTGATCGGTGCGTTTGATGGACGCTTCATCGCTGGTATTGAACTGTCTGAAAAACTTCGGCATCCATGTATTGTGCCTGAAAGCTGTTGTGTTCTTTATCCAGCGTTCGACCCACTCCCTGCTTACCTTTGAAGCGATTCGATTCAGATCAGGACCTATTCTGCGCTTGTCCTTATATTTTTCAATCAGGTGGCAGCCAAAACAGCCGGACCGCTCAATAAGATTCAGGCCTAGATTCAACTTATCAGCGCCTTGAATAAAGGTCTCTTTGATGTGGCATTGAAGACAGCCCGCCTCCACATATTTTAAAGGATACATCGGTTTTTCCCAGTGTTGCTGCCTCTGCCAGCCATACCTTCGTTCCCAGTCCTCTTTCTGGCCCGCTGAGGACGGCTCATGGGCTGCAGAATAAAAAGATGTCCCGCGGCCCCGGCCTTGGTGGCAGCTGGTGCATCCGAATTTCTCGGCAGGATGGGGTGATTGGCTGGATAAAAAGAGATCAAGCCGGGGGATGATTTTTAAAAGGCTGGGCTTCATTCTCGAACTCTGAATCCACCATACCCTGGTGACATGTGGTACATCGGTCAACCCTGGGAACACGTGCGAAAACAACGTCATCCATTACATCCTTTATAACCGTTTGTCTGATTTTATAGTATGGAGACAAAAAATCAATTACAGGCAAATCACGGATCTGGTCGGCCAGACGATTGGATAACGTCATTCTTTCAGGGTCAAGTTGCACCAAATTTTTCCCCAGGGTATCTTTTTTCCTGGAAAGACGGTTCTTTTCTCCCGTTATTTTTTTTACTTCTAACTTAAATTGGCTGATAAGGCCTTCCTGTTCTTTTAACTCGTTTTCAGCGGTTTCTGCGATGCGTCGTAATCTGAGCATCTCTTTTGCCAGTTCATCCAGTCTTGACTTCGCGGATTCCACGTTTTTCCGACCATGTCCCAGGGCATTTTCATAGACATACTTGGCTGTATCGTAATCCGCCTTGACGAACAGATATGCCTGATCATCCTTATAACGCTGCGCTTTTAGCCCCCTTATTTTTTTACCTGCCGTCTCCAACACGCTTTCATTTTTTTTCAGGGCGGCGTTTGCCTGTGTCAATTCCTCCAAAATGGATTGATATTCATCATCCTCTTCAAGCATGGATGTCTCTTCGGCAATTGCGGCGCGTGTTTTTTCGATCTGCAGCTGCCTAAAGGATTTCTGAATATTTTTCCATTCACGGGAATAATCACTGGCAAATGCCCAAACCAGTGAAGTCACTAAAAGTATACAAGATGCCGCAAACCAGATATGCAGTTTAGGGCCTTTGTAATATCTTTCTTGCGCTTCCAAGTCGCCTACCTTTCTTAGATGTTGAAGAAAAATTCCGGGATCGCAATGATATATTTTAAATTAAAAAGCCATCGCAGATACATTTTGGCGGGCAAAAAAAACATAGAGAGCAATAGGATTATAAATACGCTGTACCGAAAATTTCCTAATTTCTTATGGAGATTTTTCAATGCGGTTTTTGCCAACACAGGGGGAAGAAACAAAAAATAGCCCAATACTAAAAAAAATCCCCACATTTCTCGAATTAAAATATTTTCCGGCAAAGGTCTTTTTAATAAACCGATGTAGATATATTCAGACAGGTTGACATTCATCAATGGTTCCAGTTTGAAAATATCCCATTGCTCGAATGGGCCGAAAAAATTCCAATTCGGACCCCGTAAGGCGGTGCCCACCACAATAAGTAACACCCATAGAACCAGCCACCCGAACATGAACAGCGAAATCGCCATTTTTCTTCCTTCAAAGCAGAAGTAGCCCGAGTGCTTATCATTCACATCGATATAAGGAATTGCCATCAATCCAAGGATGATAAGGGTCGGCAGAACAACCCCTGCCAGCCAGGGATCAAAATAAACCAGGCTTTCCTGAAGTCCCAAAAAATACCATGGCGCTTTGGAAGGATTGGGTGAATTGGTTGGATTTGCCGGTCCTTCCAGGGGTGCTGAGATCCCGACAGACCAAACAAACAGAAGTGCCGTGCATAGAACGATTGCAATTAATTCAATATAGACCAAGTCAGGCCATACCAGAACTTTTTCTTCAGCGTCTATGTGCTCAACCGGTTTTCCCCCGTCTTTTAGGCGTTGATCGTTCTTTGTTGCCTGTTTCATGCTAAACCATAAAAAGAAAACCGTCAGAAAGATCAAACCGGGAATCGGAACATTGTCTGGTTTGATCATGATCAGTCTGAAATTTTCGTCGAACAGGCCAAAAACGAAAAAAGCGACCAGAACCAGAAAAATGGTAATACCGCCTTTTGCGGTCCATAGCTTATTGATATGAAATTTTTTATTCCACTTTACAAACCAGTCCGCTGGCGGAAAAATAAAAAAGAATACGGCCATCACTAAGGTAAACATAATCGGAGGACCGGAAAGAATATTGATAATCGATTTAATGAGCTCCATTTACCTCACCTTCATCCCGCTTTAGAGCGGGAGAATAACGTTTATAGCGGTCTGGAAATACCGCCGTCTTTTCGAATCCGCCAAAAGTGTATCGCCATAAAAATTACAATGATTACAGGAATCGCGATGCAGTGAAGAACATAAAATCGTAACAGGGCAGCATCGCCGACAAAACGTCCTCCCAGCAGGGCAAAGCGAATATCACTGCCGGCGTGAACAAGATTCACATCTCCGATACTTAAAAGCGCGGCGCCCGGTCCTTCATGCCCCATGAAGGGAGTTGCCCGCGCCATATTCGTTCCTACAGTGATCGCCCAAATGGCCAACTGGTCCCAGGGTAATAGATAGCCTGTAAAACTAAGGAGTAAAGTCAACGTTAATAACACCACACCAATGCACCAGTTGAACTCCCGAGGAGATTTATATGATCCGGTCATAAAAACTCGGAACATGTGCAACCACACTGTAATTACCATCAGGTGTGCACCCCACCTGTGAATTTCCCTCATAACCCCGAAAGGAACCTGTTCTTTCAGATCGATAATATCATTGTAGGCATATTCGACGGTAGGGCGGTAATAAAACATGAGCAAAATTCCGGAAATTGTCAGGGTCAAAAAGAGGAAAAAGGAAAGCCCGCCCATACACCATACATATTTTATTTTTACCGCATGTTTAGGTATACGGACAGGGTGCAGATGCAAAAAGATATTATTTAATATGCTCAGCATTCGCTGACGCCGGGTTACAGGAATGCCGGTCCTGAATATAGAACGAAAAATCTGTGATTCTGTCAGTGGCGCAAGTAAATTCTTTTTTTCTTTTGACGCTCTTGCCATATGCTCCCCTAATGAAAATAATTAAACAGCAAGATAGGATTCAGGATCGGTCCATTGCCCTTTTTCTTGCTGGAACTTTTTTGTTTTGTCGATTCTAATCTGGCCGTCCTCTGCCAAGGCAATTCTAAATCTTTCCAAAGGCCTCGGAGCAGGTCCCTCAAAATTAATTCCACTTATTTTGTAACCGCTTCCGTGACACGGGCATTTGAATTTGCGCTCATTCTCGAGCCAGTTTGGGGTACATCCAAGATGCGTGCACACCGTTGAAAGCGCATAAATATACTCCTCATTTCGGACAATCCAAATGCCATATTTCGCCTTCCAGCGTGTATCAACCTGCCTGATTTTATAGTCATCCGGATAACCCACTTTAAAGGTCATTTCCGGCTCAAAGAGTACGTTTGGAAACATAAACCGTGCCATCAATGTTAAAAAACCTGCGATCGCTCCGAAAAAAACACTCCACCCGACAATGACCAGCGCTAAAAATTTCCGACGCTTGACAGGGGTCTCTAATAGCGTTCCAGGACCTATCGAGGCATTCTCAGGAATATTTTTATTATCTTCCCCAGGTGATGGGTTAACCTCTTTAGGATGATTTTTTTGATCCGGTTTTTTGCCCATATGTTTCTCTCGTAATAAATTTTAATGACAAGTTTGGCATACGATAACTTGAGATGTTAAAATCAAAGCAAACTACAGGCCAAACTAAAATTAATTGAAAATAAATGACCTGTGACTTTCGAATAATACCTATTTTAAAAGATATGAAGGCCGGGCACAAATTTTAATCCTCGAAATCCACAATGTATTCGGGTGGTTAAAATTTGGTTATCTTTTGAGCTTGAATAAAATGAGAATTTTTAAAAAGGAGCCAATTGAAAGAGTGAATGGGGGATTGGTGAAAATTTGTCTCATGAACCCAGCTGAAATGATTACCGAAAATCGGGAATGCTTCCCGGTTTTCGAAAACAGCAGAAAATCAATTTGCCTTTTGAGCCAGGGCTTTCATCGCAGCGGCCCGAACCTCGGTATTATGATCGTTTTTGCTTAACCCGCGAATTGCTGCAATGAAATCAGTATCACTGATAAGAGTGGCTGCCTTTATAGCAGTGATCAGAATCTTACGCTGTTCATCAGCATCAATCTCCGTAAATTTGGAGAGATAGGACCGGTCAAGAAGCCTTAACAGAACAGATTTCCCGTCACGTCTGCCTATTTTTGCAAGTGCAACGGACGCATCCCATACCACATTGACTTCAGAATCCCGCAATGCCCTTTTAAGTGCTTCTGCTGAGGCAGGATCCCCAATATTTCCTAAAGCAATCACAGCCGAAAGGCGAACTTTTGAATTCGGATTATCAAGGTAATTATACAGATGAGGGCCTGATTTTTCATCTTTGAGTAAGCCCAGCGCTTGAATAATTGCCACAAGCGTGTCTCCTTCTTCCCCGGCCATAGCATCTAACAGCGGCTCAACAAACTGTTTTTCATCGGTACGGCCCATGGCCAGGGCGAGATACTGCCTGATCCTTTTGTCCTTGTTTCCGAAATGGACGAATGTACCTATCATTTCGTTGACAAATCGCTTTGAATGTACCTCAGCGTCCTTTGGGTATAGAAGGTGTTTGGAAAGCTCAAAAGCAGCCTGCCAGCTTCTGTGAGAACTGCCGGTTTTCACATCATTTAGGTAATCATAGATTGTCTGCTCTTCAGTCGTCAGTGATCTGAAAAAAATAAAAAAAATTAAACCAACGCAGGCAATAATAAAAGGAATGACTACAAAAGAGTGAATCGTAACAATCCATAATGATCTTTTTGAAGCGATTGTTTTGGCATTTGTACGATCTGTTGGATCCATAGCCGATATTCCTTACAGGCGTATTAATTTGAGATATATCCAACGAATAAAGAATTAATGTTTTGCGAAGCCAAAACATAATTCCCGTTAAGCTAAGCCGTGCATTTCATTTGGATTTTAAAGTGAGTGTACCCGAAGTAGACATTTACCTTATATATGAGCCATATGTTAGGGGGCGTAGGACTTCTTGCCCAAGTGCTCGCTTCTGCAGATAAGATTTCAGTGCACATTGCTAATGATATTCCTTTCGAAAATGAATAACACGGAAGGATCAAAAATACAATTTTTTGTGGATTCCTATTCGAGAAAGCCAAAGTTGAGCATTCTTAAAAAAATTTTGATATATATCGGATTATGGGTTTCTTTTTCGAATCTAAAAGTATTACATTTGTATAAAATGATAGATTAAATTCCTATTGGTGAAATTCTGGGAGACTATGAATTATTTGGATGTAACAATTAATTGCTTGATTGAATTCAAGATTTGTTTCAAATAATATTCTTAGGACCTCAGAATATGATTCTGTGGTACGTAAAATAGCCGTCTAATCAATATCATTATAAGCGATAAGGACATGTCCATAGAATTATCATTTCAACCACTGGCCATAGACCAATGGGACGACTTTGTGTCCTTGTTTGGTGAGCGAGGGGCATGTGGCGGGTGCTGGTGCATGCTTTGGCGTCTTACGAGGAAACAGTTTGAGTCGCAAAAAGGAGCCGGCAACAAACTTGCCATGAAGGCCATTGTCGACTCAGGAGAAGTTCCCGGTATTTTGGCATACCACAAAACTGAAGCAATCGGTTGGTGCGCCATTGCCCCTAGAAGCAGCTATCCAGCCTTATTAAGATCTCGCATACTTCAGCCCATTGATAACCGTACGTGTTGGTCTGTCGCCTGTCTGTTTATTGAAAAGTCATTTAGAAAAAAGGGTGTTTCAATCGAGCTTTTGCGAGCTGCAAGTGAATATGCCAAATCTCAAGGTGCAGAATTGGTGGAAGGTTATCCTGTTGAACCCAAATCTGAGAAAGATATACCACCTGCTTTTGCGTGGACCGGCATACCAAAGGCATTCATTCGTGCGGGGTTTAAAGAGGTAGTTCGACGTTCACCTACACGTCCGATTATGAGGCTAGAATTATGTTGATCGCTAACAAATCAAAAACCGGACGTGTTCACAGACGCACTGTTCACATACTGGTTAATGGATGCCTTGGCCGGCTAGTTTTTTAACTTCTTTTCTTTACTGGCCGCTTCGGCTTCCTCGAAAATCGAATCTATCCCTTTTTGAATACCATCTGGCAGGGGTTCGGGTTTATGGGTACTGAAAATGTCCATGGCCCGCGCATAGGCCTTCTCGACAAAATCCGGTCGGCCGGATTTTTCCCATGTTTCGCGACTTCTGCGGTCGATCAATTTTCCATAGGTTTGCTGGTGCATGCGCTGAAATGTATGATCGTGAGATATAAATTCACCTCCCGGGCCTACCTCTTTGACGACATCAAATGCGAATTCCTCGTCACTGATGTCAACACCCCGGACTGTTCTCAAAACCATCTCAAGCATTTCATTTTGCATCACCGCCTGGGCATAATCCCAGGTTAACCCGCTGTCAAGCATCCCGACGCCATAGATCAGGTTGGCACCTGCCAACGCTGGTAAAACGGCTGTTAAGGTAAACTCATGGGCTGCTTGAGCGTCAGGTACCTTGCTGTCGCTCTACCCGCCTGCGACCCAGGACGGAACTTTATAAAACTGTGCCAGTTTGGCAATCGCCGCACTAAACAGTGCCGATTCAGGGGCTCCGACGGCGGCCAGGCATGTTTTCAGGTCCAGGATACCGGTCGTCGACCCATAAACCAGAGGGTGACCCCGGCGGACGGATTGGCCCAGAACGATCATGCTCAATACTTCGGCGTTATGTGTGACCAGGGTGCTGGCCATATTTATGCAAGTCGTACCGCCAATCAGCCCCATGGGGTTGATTTTTGAGGGAACCCCCAGGCGACATGCTTCAATGAAGACATCCACCGCATCCTCGGCATGCAGTAAAGGGCTGATTGGGTCGCACGTCGTAGAAAAGAGGGGTCTCTCTCTAAATTTATCCTCTCCGCCGGCAACGAGCGATCCCATTTTGAAGCAGGTACGCATATTCTCTTCCGAATTGATGCCGATATAGCCGTGTTTGGTACAATTGCTTAAAAAGGATCTCGTATTGTAAATGCAGACCACGTCTTGCTCCACATCACTCGGGGTCAGAGGCCTCTCAAAAACGATGATCTGCTCCAGGGCATCCAAAAGCCGGGTGCAATCATCTACATCTTTTTTTTTCGGAAGTCTTAATTTTTTATCCTGCGGATCGATCATTTGCGGCGCTTCGCCAAAGTTGACAAATCCGGTTCGATCTTTTTCGCAAATGTAATCGTTTTCAGGGTTTCGCGCGCAAGCTCTAAATGTCGGCGGGCAGTCTCGAATTGCATCTTCGACAATGTGGGCGGGAATTTTGACAATTTGAGTGTGTGGGTTTATGGTGCAGCCGCTGCCGTCAAAAATTTCCAAAGCCTTTTTGCTTTTCACCTTTACACCGATGTCCCACAGCATGTCTAGTGTCGCCAGATGGATTCGGTCCAGATCGTCATTGGTGAGAAAGTTAAGCCCAAGCCCTGACATACAAAGTGTTCCAGCTTGTTTATTTCTTTTGGCCATGTTGTGTTGCCTCCTTTTTACTGGGTAGTTCCGTTAAATTTTTAAAACAATTAGACCAATACAAAATATTAGTCAAAATAATAATGTTCAGAATTATAATAACCAAAAGTTATAAATCCTTCACCCTTTACGGTCTGGGCGTTTTATTGGCCGCACAATACGGAAGACCGATTGCGGACGCTGAAAAACCGTTTATGCTCACCGTATCGTATAGATTACATTGATTTGCGCTGTGAGTTATGTGATGATTTAGATTACTTTTAACTTTTCCGATTTATCCGGGTTATGAATTAGAGAATGGAAGCAGACTGCGCAACTGATATTTACAGAAGGCTAGAAAAACAATTTCAACATACCAACGTGTATCGCCCCATGCGCATTGAGCGCTATGAAGCGGGGACGGAATTGGATTATGATGTAACAGGTGTAAACTCAGCAGCTGAAGGACGGGTGCGTCTTTTTGTCGATAAATTTGTCGGGGGCGGGTTTGCCGGCCAGGTTTACCGCGTGAAGGTCATCGAGGTGGAGGCTGAGAACGGGTCTTTTCGAGATCTTCATGAAGGGGGAATGTATGCCATGAAAATCTTAATACCCCCGTCCGGATTTTCGCGGTTTTTCCGCAATACCCTGTATTGGATTGGATTCCAGGGACCCTTTCAGCTTCAGGTGAACCCAGATGCAGCACGTGCCGGAGCACTTTGGCAAAAATTTATTCGGCGGGGAGCTAAAATAAGGTTTGGTGATGAAACTAGCGTGGTGGATATCCATGCAACTTTTGTGGACTCGGTTCTAGGTAGTTGTGGCGAATTGAGCGAATGGGTTGAGGGGCGCACGTGGCGGCTGGAGGTGGATGACCGCCTGGATCTTCTAAAACGCTGGTTTAAAGGCAAAAATGTTGATGTTAAACATCTTGGGTCACCGGAATATCGTGCCAAATATACGTTCATGCATGAATTTGTTGAATTGTTGCATCAGTTGGGTGCTCATGAATTCGCTCGGCAGTATGAGTGGTCGACCTGGAAAAGCCAACCGAACTGTTTGAAAAGAAACCATACAGATGAAACTACGGACGGCGGATTGGTTGCTGTCGATTTTCGGGCAGGACTTGCACTCCTGCCTTTTTTGCCGATGAGCCCGGGGGATTTTAAATTGATCGTCCAGGGTCTTGGGCGCAAAAGCCTTGTGCAGTTTGATCGCGGCAACATCGAAAAGCTGGAGCAATTTATTTCTACCCATGAAGACGAGTTTGCCGATATGACCCAGCTGCTGGAAGAATTAAAAGCCTCTGAACAAGTCTATCGAAATTCCATACCTGATATTACCCACAATAATCTACGCCTTATTTACAGCCCTCGCCTATGGTCAACCATGCGGCGCAGTGCGGTTACCGGGTGGCGCATTCGAAATTTAATCGATTCGCGATGGCATGCGAAATTGCAGAACAGTTTTTTTCTAGCTTTCCTGTTTTCTTTTCTCGGCCTGATTCCGTTTATTGGACGGTTTTTTCGACGAATTTGGGGTCAGGCCTATTGGCGCAAACATTACAAAGCCATACTGACAAGTCAGGACTATCTGCGTCGAGCAATTCGCGCAAAGGCTATTGAACTGACGGTCAGCTGGCACAGATCAGGGAGGCTGGAAAACGAGAGGTCCCTGAAGTTGGCGAGACACCCGTGGCCTGTTTTATATCACCTTCCATTATCCTTGTTGCCGGTGGGATTGCATAAGTGTGTTACGGATTGGCAGTATGCCAAGGAGCGGGTGGACTTCTATTTACGAAGACCAATTCGCCTGTATTTTGACCACGACCTGCGCGAACAATGGCTGCGGGATATGGTCACCGAAGGACAGGAAAAACATCTGCTCAGTGTTGAGGATGCCGATTTTATTCTACGCCAGATCAAGGAACCGTTTATCCAGAAGTATCTAAAAAGCCTGGCTGTGCATGTATGTACGCTGCCGGTTACTCAGGTTGTATCCGTGATGGTCGCTATTATTTATTATGTAACCCATCCTGAACTGCCACCCGGTACGGCATTGTTGCATGGGGCTGCGATTATTGCAGCCTTTCAGGTGGTACCGATATCCCCGGGGTCTTTGGTTCGCGGACTTTACGTTGTATACCTGGTCATTCAGGAGCGAAATTTTAAGGATTACAATATTGCGGTCTTTCTCGGATTTTTTAAGTATATCGGTTATCTGGCTTTTCCGATTCAGATGACCTATCGGTATCCAACCCTGGCTAGGTTTATGGCCGGTCACTGGTCTACCGAAGCCGTCCATGCGGTTCCCGTGTTTGGCGAGAGAGGGGCCTTGCTGGAGCACACCGTGTTTAACGTATTTTACAATTGGCCCTTAACCATCCGACGCCGGATGAGAAAGCGCGGTGATTGGCGAGCTGCCATACCGCCGCGATATTGGCACGTTTTCTTATGCGTGCTTGCCGGAACAGGGCTATTTTTACTAGTCGATTTTATTTATTATATGCATTTCGCCGAACTGCCGAGTTTAAGGGCTATTTGGTTTTTTGCATTGGTAGTATCCTTGGTTTGCGGGTCAGTCGTTACACTGGGAGCCGGTGGGGCCTCACTGTGGAAAAGAGTAATCAGTGGGACGATATGCGGTGCAGTTATTGGAGTTTTATATGGTGTCTTATCACCGGTTCTAATTCATACTATATCCATCGGACCATCTGTCATAGCTATAAACTGTGTGTGGCGGGTATTTGTGTTTTCCATCCTATCGGTCATCGGCGTGCTTATCACAGAGCTGAAGCTGCCGGAACCTGAGACCGGAGATAGGTTTGAAGAGATACGAACCGGTTGACCGAAGGTAAATAAGGCTGAAAGGAAAAAACAGGCTGCCTGGGAAGGCATTAACCCTCTGCCATCGGAATCGCGTACGGGCCCTCCTCGATGAAGGCGATGGTCGGTTTTTTTCCATTAAATCTGGGATGATGGACCGCATAAATGATGGCATTTTGAAACATGGCGGTGGCTTTTTCAGCGTCTGATTCAAATTCACTCTTTTCCGGAATAAAGTCATATCCGCTCACCCCCGGGATAATCTTAAAATTATCTTTGGGTATTTGGGGAGAGCAATATATCAATCCATCATCGCCCACCTTCCGAAACGGCTTTCCCCACATTTCGGGCTCCCACTGATCTTTTGTAAACAGCCAGTCCGGATGTCGCAGGATCGAAATATAGCGATCAGGACCCAGCATTTTAAACAGATGAAGAAGTGTTTGATATTCCTGGGAACCGATCGGTTCAACATCATTGTTATTTGCCACCATCACAATGATGCCTTTTTCCTTGACTGCGGGCATGGCATTGACCGCTGCCTTTACACTTTGATAATGGTCCCTTCCAACATAGCCGGCATGGGTTAAAACAATATCATAGGGGTCATGAATCGGTATGCACACAAATTCCTTCATTGCTTCAAAAGCCGCAAGGTGCGCTTTTACCAGATCGCCTGCAAAGACGCCGGTAATCGACAACTCATTGTCCAAGGTGGTGCTAATCATGAAATCCACACCAACGGTTTTGGCAACTTCCAAAGCCTCCTCATGGCAGGGATTGCCATCCAGTATTAAATTGGTTGCATTCGGATGCTCAAGAAACTCAACTCCATGAAATTTCTCTATGGTTTTGGTGTTTACCAGTGCCGGGCATACCGCCTTTCTTCCACCGGATATGCCTACCATGAAATGGCTCTCCACCAGCCCGGTAATGATCTTGACATCAGATTGATAAAAGATTTTATTTAAGTATACTTCGGTCCCTCTGGTGGTGTGGGCGGCCAGCACCTGTGATGACAAATCCTCACAATCATGATCCACGATCCGGTAGCTATCGACCACATCCCGGCCATACATCCCGATTCTTTCCTCAAGCGTGCTGGGACGGTGCATGCCGTTTCCGATAACAATGACGATATTCTCCCGTTTGACGCCGGTCTGTTCGATGATGTCAAAAAGTGGGGGCAAAATTCCGTTCTCACCTTTGTAGGGTGCGGGACGGGTGATGTCAGAGACGGTCACGCAAACGGTCGTGTCTGCAACCGGTTTGCCTTTAGAACGAATGATTTCCGATAGGTGGGGTGATCCGATCGGGTGATTTAGAGTGTTTAGAATTTCTGATTTCGATTGAGCCAGAGGAGGCATTTTTTTCATATTTAAAACAGCACATTCAGAGGGGACAAATATTTGAAGAAAACCATCTCCAAACGCCACTTCAACGTTTTTCCAACCCCTGATGTCCGCTTTATCGAGAATATCTTTCCGAATATCTCCCATGTCATGCTCCAAAATCGGTGTGAACCGGATAGCCGAGCAGATTCTCCATTTATATGAAGGTTATATTAACCTTACCCAGACTCAAAAAGCTCGCGGTGTAGGTGGAACCTTTCTCCATCGCCAAGATCGGGGTAAGGGTGCCGGTCATTATCAACTGCCCGGCCTTCAATCCTTTATTGCGATCGGCCAGTTTATCTGCCAACCAGGATACGGCTCTGGCGGGATGCCCCATGGCTGATTCTCCTATCCCTTCTCCAACCTCAGCGCCATCTTGAGACATCGTGACCGTTTCACCGCGCAGGTCCACCTGGCTTACCGGCTGCCATTGATCGGGCAGAACGATACGGCCTGCGAACCCGTTATCTGCGTAAATATCGGGAAAAGGACAGTTCCAGCCTAAAAAGCGAGAATCACAGATCTCAAAAGATGCGCTCACACCTGCGGTTGCCTCCAGAACCTCTTCTACTTCAAGCATTTTGCCTCCGAGATCCCTGCCCAGTTTAAAGCAGATTTCGCACTCGATTTTTGGTGCGATCAAATCGTTCACCGGCACCTGTGCGCCGCTTTTCAAGACCATCGAATCCATGATATACCCATAGATAGAATCCGGCCAGCCCATCTTTTCCCGGGCGGGAATATTGGTAAATCCGATTTTATACCCGACCAGATTCTCGCCTGCTTTCAATCTGTTTTGAATGTTCCCTTCACAGATTATATGGGCATCCTCTATGGATAATCCTTCTGAAAAACGATCCGAAATCGGCCCGATCGGATTTTTATCCTTCTCAGCCCGGGCTAAAAGCCGCATCTCTTTTTTTAAACCCATGCTTTCTCTCCATTATAGGTTAACGACAGAGTAACATATTGGTTTTAGCGATCGTGCAATTCCTGGCCGAGGGACTCAGCCACCAGTTCCGTCAGGTCCTTGACCGCCAGGTCGATCTTTTGCCTGCGGGCCCTGCTGGCCATGGTGCGCACGCATTGCTGGCATGCGGTGACCACCATGTCCGCACCGGTCGCTTGAATTGTATCAAGCTTCATCTGGGCCACTTTGCCCGAGAGTTCCGGATTGACCATCTCGAGGTTCCCGCCGCCGCCACAGCAAACCGAAAGCTGTCGGTTCTCCGGAAGTTCGACCAGCTTGATATCGGGAATCGCTTTGATCACATTGCGGGGTTCTTCAAAAATACCGCTGTTTCTGCCCAAATCACAGGGATCATGATAGGTAACCGTCTTGTTGATCGGTTTAGGGGTGATCTGTCCGCCCTTGATCAGTTCGTCGAGCAGCTGGGTCGCATGGTAAAGTTTTGTATCTGTTTTATAAAAATGTTTCCAAGTGTGGTAACAGGAAGGACAGGTAAACACAATCGTTTTGGCACCGACCTGTTCCACCTTTTCCAGATTGTGTGCCATAAGGACCTTCATTTTATCCGGCATACCGGCGCCGAGCAGGGGAAAACCACAGCACCATTCCTCACCCCCAAGGATGGTGAAATCCACACCTCCCTGTTCCATAATGAGGGCCATATTTACAGGGATCTTCTGAACCATGGGAAAAAACGACGCCACGCAACCAACAAAGAAGATGACTTCGGCGTGTTCTTTTTCAAATGCGTGCTCAGGCAGATTCTTGATCAACTCCTGCCATTCGCCCCGTTCCTCGTTGTCATCGTCCGATATGTTGTGCTCTCGGTCGAGTGTTTTGGCCAGACGATCCGCCACCTTTGGGTAGAAACCCTCTCCAACGAAACATTCCCGATCGCGAAAGATCAATTCCTTTGTTTCCACTTTGGGGAGGCAGGCAGCAGTGCAGGCGCCACACCCCAGACAGGAAAAGATGGATTTCTCGATCTCCGGGCTCAGCTCAAGTTTCCCTTCGATCACAAACCGGGTGATCGCGTTTCGGCCCCTTGGAGCAGCAGATTCCTTCCCTTCAATTTTATATATGGGACAATTTGGCAGACAAAACCCGCACTTGTTGCACCTGGCGACCTCGTCATAGGACAATTTGCGCATTTGAACAATATTCATTCAGATTCCCTTTTCCATCGTGTAACATTAGAATCAAAGTCCCCCCACAAAACGGCCGGGACTCATGATGCCTTTTGGATCTAATTGATTTTTAATCCGCCCCATGACCGGGGAATCAAACCGGGGTTCGCCCCACAACGGAAGATCCTTTTTAAGATTGGTTGGTGCAGTCTGCACAACCAGATTGCCGTTTGCTTTGCATGTCTGTT
>DRHF01000363.1 GCA_011049715.1 Desulfobacterales bacterium | reverse complement strand
TGGTGTGGATGATACCGTTCGACTTGGTTGCAGAAGTTACGTGTTTGGCTTTTCGTTTGCACGCGAGTTCGAAAGCGTAACGCAACACCCGGTCGACGCCCTTACGGGTAAAGACCGTCTCCTGTACTACCATCTCAGCATCGGTTCCTGTATACAATCTTCCGCCGATCTCAGAATACTCTCCTTCGTTGTTTTCCCGCACGATACAAAAATCGATATCTTTTGGTGTTCTATTTCGAAGGGGCGAGATCATTCCCTTCAACATTCGCACGGGACGCAGGTTAATGTACTGCCGCATGTGTCTTCGGATCGGTATCAGCAGTCCCCACAAAGAGATATGATCGGGCACACCCGGAAAACCGACGGCGCCGAGGAAAATCGCGTCAAATCGGCAAAGTTGCTCTAGGCCATCTTCAGGCATCATGCGACCCGTCTCGGTGTATGCCTCGCAACTCCACGGAAACTCCTGCCATAAAAAGCGGATGTCGAACCGCCGGCCAACCGCTTCGAGAACACGGATGCCTTCCGGGATTACTTCCTTACCGATGCCATCACCAGGCACCACGGCAATCCGATGGGTGATCATTTTTTCCCCCTCCTCTTTGCCTCCAGTTTCAACCCCAATCGATCGGGGGGGGCCGCATCCGGCAAAGGATGAACTTAAATTTTACGCACAACCTATGTTTCTTTCTATATCTTATCAAATATTACCATTGGTGTATAGATTTAGTTGCCCAATGCACACCCTTCGAGAACAGAAATCTCCTTGACAATTCAGAATCGTTCTTATTTATTTGAACATGATGCAGAATCAAATCCGCGCGAAGGACCTTTCATTATTCATTAGAAAATGCAAACAGCATCATCTAAACGAACAACCATCACCATTTACATTGCAAAGTCTGCAGTAAAATTATAGATATTTTCTGTTCCCGGTACGATAATTCGGAGGTTCCGAATAAGATACAAAAAAAGTTTACCATCCTCAGCAAAAGAGTTATACTCAAGGGGATATGTGAGACCTGCCGAAGAGCGGAATGAACTGAAAACGGCAACCTCTTTCCTCTATGCCGAATAATGAGGGATAAATAAAGGAGCAGACAATGTCTATCATCACCATCTCCAGGGAGAGTTATTATCTGGGGCAAAAAATTGCCGAAAAGATCGCCCAAAAGTTAGACTTTGCATGTTTTTCCCGGGATACACTGCTCGAAGCATTGGGTGAATTTCAAATACCGGAAATCAAGCTTATCCGAAACATTCAAGATGCTATTTCGGTTCTGGATCGGTTTCCATACGGAAAAGAAAGATACATCGAAAGTATGAGATTAGCGGCGTTGAAGCAGTTCCAAAAAGATAACGTTGTTTATCATGGATTGGCAGGTCATTTTTTTGTCCAGGATATCTCCCACGTCCTTAAAGTCAGGATAATCCAGGACCTGGAGATGCGGGTGGAAGAAGAGATAAAACGGGAAAATATTTCTGCCCAAGAGGCGCGGTATGTTCTGAAAAAAGACGATGACGAACGCCGTAAATGGAGCCTCTATCTCTATAGAATCGATATCCAGAATCCGAACCTTTACGATGTGGTGTTAAATATCGGGGATATCACTGTGGATCATGCCATTGATACCATTATAAGCGCAGCAAAGCTTTCCTGTTTCGAGACAACCCCCGAGTCCCAGAAGAGAATCGATGATTTAACGTTAGCAGCCCAGGCACGGGTAGGTTTATTTGAGTTTCCGAGTGCCAGCATTTCGGCCAAGGACGGAAAGATCTTTGTGGGGTTAAAAGCCCCGTTGGCCCAGCAAAAAACAATAGTGCCGAACATTGAAAATGCGTTAAAGGACATTGCAGAAGTGAAAGATATTGATATTCATTTTGAACCATACTTATGAGACATTGTTGAAGGGTGTTGAAAAAAACAATCGATTATTTTTTCAGGTGTAATTACAAATTATGATACAGCTTATCAGAGGATTCAAAGACGTTCTCCCGGGAGAAGTAGAAATTTGGCAGGCGATAGAAAAGACCGCCATTTCTATCTTTGATGATTTCGGTTTTAAGGAAATCCGGATTCCGATTATGGAAAAAACCGAGCTTTTTTCAAGAAGTATCGGAGAAAATACAGATATCGTGGAAAAAGAGATGTATACCTTTCCAGATCGGAAAGGAGATCTGATTACTTTACGGCCGGAAGCAACCGCATCTGTTGTCCGGTCTTATATTCAGCATAAGCTTTACACAAGTGACCCTGTCCAGAAATTTTACACCATCGGCCCGATGTTCCGTAGGGAGAGACCTCAGAAGGGAAGGTACAGGCAGTTTTATCAGATCAATGCCGAAATATTCGGCATCGATTCCCCGTTGGCCGATGCCCAACTCATCTTTTTGCTTGTGACGCTCTTTTCCAGGTTGGCGGTGGCGGATGTAGAAACTCATATTAATTCGCTTGGTTGTCCTACCTGCCGGCCCGGATTTAAGGAGGCCCTTATCGATTTTCTGTCTAAAACCAAGGTGAAGCTTTGCTCGGACTGTATCAGAAGAAGCAAACAAAATCCGTTAAGGGTGCTAGATTGCAAAGTACCTTCCTGCCGGGAAGCCATGGCGGATGCACCTTCCTTACTCGATTTTCTTTGCCATGAATGTGTCAGGGACTTCAAGATACTGACCGATTCTCTTGAACATCTCAACATTTCGTTTATCATCGACAAGCGTTTGGTCAGGGGGCTCGACTATTATACCCGCGCTACATTTGAAATTCAAACCGGATCTTTGGGCGCCCAAAGCGCTGTTGCCGGCGGTGGCCGATATGATGGTCTTGTAGAGGCGCTTGGCGGGCCTGATCTGCCTGCAACCGGATTTGCCATCGGTCTTGACCGGCTAACAGAAATTTCCGGTCTGCAAATCGACGATTACCATAAGGCCCCTCAGATATTCATCGCTGCTCTGGGACCAAGGAGCAAAGGCAAAGCGTTTGAATGGGTCTGTTCTTTGAACAAGACAGGCATTAGGGCCGAGATGGATTTTGGCGAGAAAAGTTTGAAAAGTCAGATGAAAAGGGCTGATAAACTCGGTGTAGGCCATGTTTTGATTGTGGGAGAAAAGGAGTTGACAGAAGGATCAGCCGTACTCAGGGATATGATGACAAAAAAGCAGGTATTCATTTCTACGGATGCGGTTGTTGAAAATGTGAGTAGAAAACTGGGGGCATTGCCCTTGTAATTTTTGGTTTAATCGATTTCAGCTTGATAAGGCCATCGGTTTTAATAACTTTTTAAGAGGGGGCATATTCATTGTCAGATATACTAGGAGAAATGCGACGGACACACCACTGCAACGAGCTTTGCGGAGACGATTTTGGTAAAGAGGTGGTGCTCATGGGATGGGTACAACGCCGAAGGGATCACGGAGGCGTCATATTCGTGGATCTGCGGGACAGAGAGGGTATCACTCAAGTTGTTTTTAATCCAAAGGAGAATAAAGAGGTACACGAGAAAGCCCATGCGATTCGAAACGAATATGTTATCGGGGTTTGTGGAAACGTGGACAAAAGACCGGATGGGATGACCAACTCCAACCTAAAGACCGGCGAAATTGAGATTTTGGTGACAGATCTTAAAATTCTAAATCCTGCGAAAACGCCCCCCTTTCTAATTGAAGATACGGTTGATGTATCTGAAACGGTTCGTCTCAAATACCGCCATCTCGATTTAAGACGCCCCCAACTGCAACGTAATCTTATTCTAAGGCACAGGGCTGCCAAATCGATACGAAATTATTTGAACACACACGGATTTCTTGACATAGAGACGCCGGTTTTAACCCGAAGCACCCCCGAAGGCGCCAGAGACTATGTTGTACCCAGCAGGGTCAATCCAGGCCGATTTTATGCCCTACCTCAATCTCCTCAGATTTTTAAACAACTGCTGATGATATCCGGATTTGACCGGTATTATCAGATTGTTCGCTGCTTCAGAGACGAAGATCTCAGGGCCGACCGACAACCGGAATTCACCCAGATCGATTTGGAAATGTCGTTTGTAGGCGAGGATGATATCATGGGAATTACAGAAGGCATGCTGGTGGTTCTTTTCAAAGACGTTCTCGATAAAGAAATCGGACGCCCTTTTCTGAGAATGTCCTATGCTGAAGCGGTGGATCGATTTGGTCTGGACAAACCGGATATACGTTTTGATCTGGAGTTGAAAGATATCTCAGATATTGTAAAAGATTCAGGATTCAAGCTCTTTGCCAATGCCGTAAAGCAAGGTGGTATTGTCAAAGCGCTGAATGCCAAAGGGTGTATTCATTTCTCACGAAAAGAAATTGATGATCTCACAGCATTCGTTTCGGTTTACAAAGCCAAAGGGCTTGCCTGGATAAAGGTCCGTGAGGAAGCGTGGCAATCTCCGATCGCAAAATTTTTCAGCGATGAAGAAAAAGCCGCATTAACCGAGCGGCTAGGTGTTGCCCCCGGCGATTTGCTTTTCTTTGTTGCCGATCAATCAAAAATAGCAAATGAGGCCCTGGGGCATCTCAGAAACCACCTTGGAGAAAAACTTGGACTCATAGACCAAAATTTATTCAAGTTGCTATGGATAACCCATTTCCCACTCATGGAATATGACGAAACCGAACAACGGCTTCAATCACTCCATCACCCCTTCACCGCCCCCCTTGAAGAAGATTATGGTTTGCTTAAAGATTCCCTGCTTTCCGTAAGATCGAGAGCATATGATCTGGTCTTGAATGGATCAGAAATCGGTGGTGGAAGCATCCGCATCCATCAAAAAGAAATGCAGGAAAAGATTTTTGAGAACCTGGGGATAAAACGTGAGGTTTATGAGGAAAAGTTTGGCTTTCTGCTTTCTGCACTGGAAGCAGGCGCCCCGCCGCATGGGGGGATTGCACTCGGTTTCGATAGAATAGCGATGATCCTCTGCGGGGCCCCCTCCATCCGTGATGTTATTGCATTTCCAAAAACACAGAAGGCTTCATGTCTTCTCACAAACGCACCCTCCGAGGCAACCAAATCCCAACTCGAAGAGCTTTCTTTAAAGGTCAGTCTGGGCTAAGCTTGGTGAAAAAATTGACTTTTTTTAATGCCAGTTCTTTTTACCGGTCGCTTATTTAAAGGGATCGATTTGGAACGTAAAACATGCCGAAAGAGATAACCCACTGGATCATAGCTGAGAAGGCTTATCGCATTCTTGAAACCAATTCAGGTTTAAAGGCGATTATAAAACAGTATAAAAATCTTTATCTATCGGGCGCGGTAATTATGGATACGCCCTTTTATCTGCTCTACGGGAACGGGAAAGATGTGATGTATAAAGTGGCTGCTCAATTGCATGACAACCCGATAAACAGTGTTGATTTTGGCACTAGGGTTATCGCCCAGTTTCCCCCCCGAATGACCGAGGCGATTATCGCACTACTGCTGGGCGTCATCACCCATATTCATGCGGACAGTTCCTTTCACCCCATGGTTTTTTATTTTAGTGGAAAAAAAGACTCGGCGAATCAGAAAGCCAGTAAATCAGCCGGTTATCGTCACCATAAGTTGGAGACTTTTTTAGATCTTTATTTTAAAGAAAAACTCCAACTTAAAAACAGGGGTCTATTTTCGAATGTTCTGGATAAAATTGAGATGGACAAAAAACTGTTTCTGGATGTCCTTTCGGCACTCTATAAGATGGATATGAACATTGACCGTGTCCACATAGAAAAATCCCTCTTAATGCATCGAAGGATCCAGGCCATGTTTGATAAGAATTTACCCAGAATGATTCTTCAATTACTCAATACCATTCCCGGACTCGATTTTAGGGAATATCTTTCCAATTTTTACCCACAGCATAAACCAAAAGCCGATTCGCTATTTCTCGCTCCATTTTCATACCGGCACCCGGTTACCGGAGAAAATCTCCGGCATTCCGTCACTGACCTTGAAACTCATGCCCTTGAGGGCATCCTGGATATGTTTCACAGCATCGAACGGTATCGGAAGGGGAGTTCTTTTGTGGAAGGATTTAGACGATTAAAGGGGCCCAACCTGTATGCCGGTGTGGCTGGCCGTTCAGAATCTGAGATGAAGTATTTTGATGCAAATCAAGATCTCATGAAATTGATTGTTGATTAGAAGCGATTTCAAAATTCTGATTTTTCACTTTTGGTTTACTCTATCTTATCAACCTTTCTCGTCTATCTCGGTTGAGTCACCATCTGCAATTTTAACGGGTGACTGAAATTTTTCCAGCCCATTTTTGTTTGCATAATCGTCGTCAACGTCCTCGTCGAGCAGTTCATCAAGATCGGAGCTTTCGTCTGCGGGGGCGTCAAAATCCTTATCAGGTTCCTGGTTCTTTATTAGCAAATCATTATCATTAAAGAAAAGCTCCACGGATTGCTTGTCGCCGGAGACATACATGGTTGTGACCGATTCGGCTATTTTTTTCACATAGTGACCGATCGGATACATATTTTGAGTCCTCAATTTAGAAATCAGGGTATTTACCCCTTCCTTGATTGCGGCCTCGATCATCTCGTCATCATATGCCTCTTCGCAGAGGAGGGAAAACCTTTCTTTATCAAGTTCGGCGAACTCACGTATGATCAGTTCGTTTTTTTCAGGATTTTTAAAAATTAAATATTTTTGCTTCATGATTTATCTCCTTTAAATCATAATAATGCGATGAGCCAGATAGTCAAAAATTTTTCTATGGGAGGTTCCCCGTTTGTCCTAGGCTTAAAAAAATGTTGACCATAACAGATTCAAATGGTAATTACAATTGTTTTTACATGCTCGGAGGGATGGCCGAGTGGTTTAAGGCGACGGTCTTGAAAACCGTTGAGTGAATAGCTCCGTGGGTTCGAATCCTACTCCCTCCGCCATCAATGACAACGGAGAGATGGCCGAGCTGGCTGAAGGCGCTCGCCTGCTAAGCGAGTAAGGGGGGAAACTTCCTTCGAGGGTTCGAATCCCTCTCTCTCCGCCAAAAAACAATCCAATAAGCCGGGTTTTGTAAAAAGCCAAACCGCCTATTTTACAGGTCATGCCGATGCATCCTGAGACCTTTGAAAAATGCTGATTTTTGTGCAAGTTCAAGGAAGGCGATCCGCCTGAGGCGGATTAACCGCAGGAATACATTGAGTATTTCGAGGATAGCGCTAAAGCTTCACTGCGTGCTGGAATTTGAGCCTGACACAGACACGAAGTGTGATGTCCTCAAGCCGTTAGGCGCAACCATAGCGCTCAATTGGGCAAAAAGTGGGGTTTTACAAAGGTCTCACCCTATCAATCTTGGGTAATATCTACCCCCCCGTCTTCCCCCAACCGCTCCCGGGCAATGTCATGTACATGTTTTGCAAAATCCGGATAATGGGCAAGGACACGTTCAAAGGTCTCCCGATCGATGGTATACATATCGCTGTAGTCGATGGTTCGAACGCTTGCTGTGCGCGGCTGGCTAGATAGGAGGGCAATCTCACCAAAAAAGTCGCCGGCACCCAGCGTGTTATAGATCGTTTTCCCATCCGGTGATATGATCTCGACTTGACCATGACTGATAAAGTAGAGATTCCGACCTGTTTTACCGGCCCGGAAGATAAAAGTACCGGGAGTGAAAACAACAGGCCGTAATTCGAACGTAATGTCCCGGACCAGTTCTTGACTTGCGCCCTTTAAAAAGGGAATCCTTTCGATGAAATCCTGTTTGAGTACCAGGGAAACTTCAGCCTTCAGACAGGCGGGAAGCTCTGAAAGGACCGCCGATTCATCATAACCCAGCCGGTGTTCCCACAGGTATCCATAATAATCGTAAATACGGTGTTGAAGCTCGTCGGGGATTTTTCGATATTTTAGAAATGTTGATAGTCTCTCCATGTTTTCCAGATAATGGGCTCTTGCCAGGTCAATATTCGCCAGAAGGTTTGCTATATTTCCGATTACATAGCCGTACATCCCCACGCCGAGGACCATGACGAACATCGTATATACCATTTGAACATTCGTTGATGGCGTGACATCACCATACCCTACTGTTGTCAAGGTAGTGACGCACCAGTAAAGGGAGCGGACATAATCTCCCCATCCGTAAGGTACATCAAAAGGACCGCTCAATGCAAGCCATCCACAGGCTAACCAGTGGGATGCCAGTCCGAGCCAGAAGAAAAAAAACGCCAGACGGAAAACAGTGCTGTGCTGCATAGGCTTACGACGCCGAGGATGAAACAACTGGGCAACGCGGGCAAGTTTAATAAGACGTATCAGCTGGAGCAGGGGCAGCCAGTAAAATAGATGAAAAGGGATCGCAGCAAGAAAATCGACCCAAAACCATCCCTTAAAATAATGTGTTGATCGTATCCGTCTGTTATGCGTGTTTTGCCCCTTTTGGGCGGGCAATCGGAAAAAATTGAGAAAGAGATCGGTGGCAAACAACACCGAGATCGCCCAATCAAGATAGACCAGATCTTCTATCAGGGAGGCTTCGATCACAAGTTGGAGCGGTATCTTGATCGCGGTCAACGTGGCGCCGATAACGATCAATATGTCCCAGAGTCGATACAATCGCATGGGATTCCTGTGTTGATGTGAGAATAAAGTCAGGATAGTTTTTATATCCGACGCAGAGTATTAGGGAATAGGAATTCTGTGTCAAGTAGAAACCCTGCGAATAACACTCTATTTTTTATGTGAAATCCTTGCAAAAAAGGCGTTATCCGGCTTATCTATGTCGGACATTTTGTTTTCTTAAAGAAAGCGGCAGGCTCGGGGTTTCGGCTTTTTTTCAAAAGGAGCTTGTCCCCTTGGATTGACTTTGATCCCAAAAAAACAAAAGGAGTGCCATGTCCCGTCGCTGGGCCATTTTTGTGATCGCATCCGGTAATTTTTTTCTTTCCCAATTTTATCGGGTTTCAAATGCCGTCATTTCCCCGCAGCTTCTGCGAGATCTCTCCCTCGATACAGCAGGCCTCGGGCTTCTCTCCGCATCCTTTTTTTATGGCTTTGCCATTACCCAAATACCGATCAGTATTTTCCTTGACAGGATCGGCCCTCGTCGCATGATGGCTGCCCTTTCTCTTATCGGTATCATCGGCGCCCTGATATTCTCCTGGGCCGATACCTTGAGTTTGGGGATAGTGGGTCGGGCATTACTGGGGATCGGCATGGCTTGCAATCTGATGGGCACATTGAAGCTACTTACGCTTTGGTTTGGAGCGCCCAGTTTTGCCACTTTGTCGGGTGTGGTTTTTTCTATCGGGACATTGGGCAATATGGTTGCAACCACTCCGCTGGTTATGATGGTGGAAAAAATGGGATGGCGGGCAACTTTCCAATTAATCGCTGCCGTCAACCTCCTTATGGTTCTGATCTTTTATATTGTGGTGCGTGACGAACCGAAAGAAGGATCATTCGGCCGTTCTGCCGCTGAAACCGGTTTGGTTCCACGCCAGGCCCTTTCCGATCTTATGCTGCTCCTGAGGCAAAAAGACTACTGGATCATCTCCTTTGGGACCTTTGTCAGTTACGGCATTTTCGTTGCGTTTCAAGCCCTTTGGGCGGGACCCTATCTTATGGAGGCAATGGGCCTTTCCGCGAGAAATGCAGGGCATATTATTTTTCTGATGAATCTCGGCCTAATCCTCGGCGGCGGAATCTGGGGTGCTCTATCGGACAAGGTTATGAAAACACGCAAATGGCCTGTTTCCGGCGGACATATCATTCTTGGTTTTATCACCATGATCGTTGCCGTGCTGCCCCCCGGTATTGGCACACCCCTTTTGGCGAGTCTTTTTTTCGGTTTTGGTTTTTTCCGGATGACCGGTGTGTTGATGTATACCCAGATCAAAGAGCTGATGCCGATTGAAATGGCGGGCACCGCAATGACAGGCATTAATTTTTTTACAATGATAGGCTCGGCCGTATTTTTGCAGGGTCTGGGCAGCCTGATGCAATATCTTTATCCTGAAACATCAAGAGGCCCCGAGGCCTTCAGGGTTGCCTTTTTCCTCTGCGCGATCTGTCTGGTGGTCTTATCGTTCCTCTACCTTTTTACGCAGGATACCAAAAGAAAGTCCCAATAAAGTAGCGGAAGGGCCGATGCCATACAATCTCCTGTGCTTATCTGCGTTTCTCTGGCGGATATCAGAATGGAAAATCCGCAGGTTCTACTCCTTGTATGTCGGGTGCAGCCTCCAAAATTGCTCTCTCTAAACCCCCCCTTCAGGGTCATTTATGACATGGACCAGCTCCCACAAACCCCGGATAGCGTAAACCCTGCAGTTGCAACTGCAATTGCCGCGGAAAACCAGATATTACCATTAAATAAAGGGTTTAATGGTGGTGACCATGACCATGCCCGTGCCCTTCATGGCTGCCGCTGTATGCATGCATGGGCTCAATCACTTCCTTTTCAACCTGTTCCTTTGAGAGTTTTTCGTCAAGGATGGGCAAATATACATCATTTTCCTTCTGGAAATGTGGGTCTATGATGCCCTGAAGTTTGCTTGCGGTCGTTTGAATCCTTTTTATGGTCACGTCAGCCGATTCTTTATGGACATTCTTTATCACCGTTTCCAACTCGGTTATGTACTGCTTTATGAACTGGTGGTCCATCTCCATGGTCTTTGTGAACAAGGGGTTTCTCATCAGTTCAGCAACCTTTCCGTACAGGTGCTTTTCTTCACCTTCGGCATGAGGAAGGAGTTCTTCTTTGAGGAAGGTCATCAAATCATCGAGCAGTCCCCTCTCCTGGTCACTGAATTTTTGCAGACTCTCTATATTATGCCAGAAGCCGTGAAGTCTTTCCTCCAACATCTTGTGATGCTCTCTTATGTCTTCTGTAGGTCTTGCCATTCGTAAAATGCCTCCGATATTTTTGCTATCAAACAGTTAATCTTGGTTTGGTTCTTGGTGGCCTCTACCAGAATAAATGAAGGTGTAAAAATCCTTAGGCTTACACCCACTCTTCCTGCAAAATTTCTCCCTGAACGCCGACAACGACACTTTTGGTTGGCACTTTTCTCTCAGCTGATTGGGCCGCCTGCTGAGCTAATGACAGTAATCCCATGCAGCAGGGCACCTCCATGATCAGCACGGTTAGGGTGTTAATCTTGGCATCATCAAACCAGGCCTTTATTTTCTCCTGATAGATATCCTGACCTTCATCCAACTTTGGGCAGGCAATTGCGATGGATTTATCTTTCAAATACTCGCGGTGAAAATCACCCAGTGCATAGGCCACACAATCTGCGGTGAGAAGCACGTCTGCTCCGTGATAATAGGGAGCAGTCGGTGAAATGAGATGCATTTGGATCGGCCATTGCCTCAGTTGGGATTCTATTTTTCCTGCTGCTTCCCCAACTTCTTTTTTATCTTTATCCTTAAAGTCTAACATTTGAGAACCGGGGCATCCTTCCATTGGATTCATTTTCTTACCTCCTTTTTTTTCCTCCAACTCATTAATAAACTCTTCCTTTATTTAACCTTTTTTATATACAATTTGTAACAGTCCTCCTCCTCTTCCACGCCCATAAATTCCTGCCCACATTTTTTACACCATTCCGGTATATCCTCCAACGCCCCGTCGTAGTCCGTCAATACTTCTAGAACCTGTCCCTTTTTCAGACAGTTAAGCCTGTCACCAGGCTCCAATAGATGCAATGGACAAGAACGGCATACCAGGTCTAACGTGTCATCTGAAGGCTGGTTTTCAATAAATTTCATCTCATCCCCCTTTCACCGTTTCAGCTCCTCAGGATTGCCCGGCATACTGGCAGTATGAAGTACACTCGAAATCCATGTTCGGGTTGACGAACCGGCAGTCGCATTTTTTGCATTTTTTATTGTGGCTCCACTGATTTATTCTGACATCTTCATCTATTTATCTAGTTTTATGTCAAAAAATTTTACAGTATCTTATCGATGGTTATGCCATCCAGCATTTTCCCGAATTGTTCAGTGATAATCCTCCAGCGACTGTGGAAACCGCATGTTCCATCACAATTTTTCAGGCCCAAAAAACAGCTTTTGTAGCTGTCAAGTTTCATAAAAAGATCGACAATATCTCGAATAAAAATATCTGACGGAGGCTCGGCCATTACAAATCCACCGTTTCGGCCCCGGATGGATCGGATCAAGCCTGCCTGAACCAGACGATTTAGAATTTTTGAGAGAAAGTTCACCGGAATTTGCATTTCCTCTGCAATAGTGTGAGATAGCAACGGTTTTTCACCTTCCTGCTGCGACGCGATATAACCCATAGCTCGTATTGCATATATACCTGTTTGAGACATCAATTTTTAATCCTCCCTAAATGGACATTCCTATTTCTTTTAAGATATCTTCATCTCTTTGTCAAATTTTTTATCCAGAACCAAGCCTAATTTGTGATATTGGCCGTATCCGATTAAGATTTTATATTGAAATTCGTGTCATTTGCAAAAGCAGGTATCTTCAATTTTGTGGTTATCATTCAAAAAAAATATGCGGGCGCGCTACAAAGGTTCAAGGTGTCAGCGGATGAAATTTTCGCCCGAGAAATTATAGGTTCATCTCGGCAGTTCCCCGGACAGTGGGTTAGTGAGATTTTTCTACTGAAGCTTTGGGGTGATATTTGAAATCTAATGTGACAGGATTACCTGCGATAACAGTCACTTGTGCTGTTTGTTCGCCGAGAACCTCTTGCCACATATGAACCGTATATGTACCGGGAGAAATATCAGGTACATTACCCACGGCAATGCGGGCAACCCCTCGCCAGTATTTGTTTTTGTATGCTGAAAAATTTGTCCTCTGTATTATCGACATTCGAATAATTATCTTTGGATTCCAGCACACTGAAACAAATATTTGACTCTTTGCATTGATGAATAATGACAAAGATCAGGCTTCTCTTATCTTTAAGTAGGTTAATCCCGAAGCAATCACCATCGGAACAACACCTACAATGATAAGGATCAAGTGAGACGGCATGCCGGCCCATTCCAGCATTCGGATCCGGTCAGTGCCGATGAATTCAAGACTGCGTGCATGCCAGTAGCCATTTTCAAGCACATCCCAAATCTGCAAAATACCCTCTGGAAACAAATTGGTGATCACCATTAGGGCCAGCCCGATGTTCATGCCCCAAAAGGACAGCCTGACAAACTTTTCCGGCAGCACCCACTGCTCATCCGTCAGCACGTGGCGCAGTCCCAGAACCAGAAGCGCCATAGCCAGCATGCCGAAGGCACCAAGAAAGGCGGCGTGCGCGTGGTTCAGAGTCAGTATGGTGCCCGCTTCAAAGTAACTTACGACCGGCATATTGATCAGAAACCCGAATATACCGGCACCGACAAAATTCCAGAATCCCACCGCCATTAAAAAATAAAAGGCCCATTTGTGTGGAATGGTCTTATTCGGCGCGCTGGCGGCTTCCCCGGTGCCGGTCAACTTGATAAAATCCCAGGCGTCCAGCGTCAACAGGGTGAGAGGCACCACTTCAAGCGCTGAGAACATGGCAGCTAAAGCCATGGTAAAGTTTGCCTGTCCTGTCCAGTACCAATGGTGGGCCGTACCGATGATGCCGCCCGATAGAAAGAGTATGGCATCCATATAAATGACTCGCACCACGTTGATGCGCCTGACGACACCGAGTTGATAAAAAGTAACCGCGACCAGAATGGTCACAAACAGCTCAAAAAAGCCCTCCACCCACAGATGGATAATCCAAAAGCGCCAGGTGTCCACCACCGTAAAATTGGTGGTGCTGCCGAAAAAGAAGGCCGGCAGGTAGAAAAATGGAATGGCGGCAGCGCCGCCCAAAAAAAGCAGCGTGATTTCTCTGCGCTCCGGGTCTTTCAGGGCGGGTGCGGTAGCACGATAGAGAAGCACTATCCAGAAGCTGAGTCCTATCACTAAAATGATTTGCCAAAACCGACCCAATTCGAGATATTCCCAGCCCTGGTGGCCAAACCAGGACCATAAACGAACGAAGACCTGATTAATGCCCGCCAGTTCACCCAACAGACTGCCGACAACCAATACAACAAGTGCCCAGAACAGCATATGAATACCAACGACGTGTCCACGCGGTTCATCCTGATTCAATGAAGAGGCCAGCAACAGGCCGCCTGCTACATAGGCGGTGGCAATCCAGAAGATGGCCAGCTGAAGGTGCCAGGTGCGCAGAATATTGCTTGGCAGGTACTGAGCCAGGTCGATGCCATAAAAATTACCGGGTTCCGCACGATAGTGCGCAAGTGCGCCACCGATCATGACCTGCGCTAAAAACAGCAGCGCAACAATAAAAAAGTACTTGATGGTCGCTTTCTGTCCGGCGGTGATTTCACCGGCCAGCATCTGGGGATAAATGCTCTGGGAGCCGCCTTTCCAGCCCAGATAATCGAACTTGCCAAAAACAAACAGCACAGCAGCCAATCCGGCCAGCAGCATGGCGACGCTCAGTGCGCTCCAGAGGATCGCATCACTGGTTAGAAAATTGCCGACCATCGGGTCATATGGAAAATTGTTGGTATACGAATAGGGTTTGTCCGGGCGGTTGGCGACACTGGCCCAGGCTGTCCAGGCAAAGAAAGCCGTCAGCTGGTGGATTTCTTCAGGGTCATTTATGTAGTTGTCGGGGAGGCCTGAATTCGTTATCGGGTGTTTGAAATAATCGGTCCAGATCGTTAGCTGCTTTTGGAAAGAAGCTCTCTCTGCATCTATGAAGGTCAACTGTTTCGATGCGGGATCGTAGCGATTTTTTTTAAGAAGAATAGAAACTTGGGCATCAACCAGAGCCCGCTGTGATTGATCCAAGGCCGATAGATCCATACCAAATTCTTGAACGGAGACAGTCTGGCCGGTCTCAAGCGCGAGTTCATGCAGATACTGCGCCGAAAAATCCGGGCCCAAGTAAGAGCCATGGCCCCAGATCGAACCGTTCTGCATTAGGCCGTATTTTAAAAAAACCTGCTGGCCAGATTCGATTTCCTGCTTATCAAAGATTACTTTGCCATCGGAATCGATCACTCCTTCCGGAATGGGAGGGGCATACCGGTAGGCCTGTACCGACATAAAAACTAAACCGATCATACCGAAAACAAAAACCAATACAACACTGCGGCGCCACCATGGTGAGAGTTCCGGGAAGTCAGATACCTGCTCTTGCATTTTAATATCTCCTTTCCTCCATCGAGTTTGTCTGCTAAGATTTCTCTTTTCTAACCCTGCGTGGCCTTGCCAAGATCGGTAATCGTCATTTAAGATTCCAGTATACTTGCACTATGTGAAATCTTAGCATATTCAAGAATACAAAAGGTATCTATCAATGAGAGCGGCCGAAAATGGAGATAGAAAATGATGCGGATTGAATACGATCGCCCTTGAAATTATTAAATACCACACATAGCTTAAGCACGCAAATAATCCATCAAATCATCTGGATGTGCTAAAGAAATATGAATTTTTCGGATTTTTGAGATTTATTGAGATAATCCAAAGATTGCCTGTTTTTTGGATATGAAATGGATATCAAAACTGAACACTACTTGCCCAAAGTTGCACAAGTGCGGCTCATCAGGAAATCTGCAACATTTTATGACAATATGCATACTATCGACTTTTAATTCAAATGTCAAAATATCATAAAAACGGAAGACCCAAAAATGAAATATCTGGATTAGAGAAATTTTTCTTTGATTTCCGAGGAATGATTCTGGCATTGCTCGCGTTTTGATAATCAGGAATAGTACATTTTTATAGACAAGGTGTTGTCAGTTCGAACGTATATGACAGCCTCATGATACGAATATTCCAGGTTTTGGATGAGAGCTAATCCTGAAGATGTATTTTTCAATCTCAGGCCCCGGCAGGGCTGCATCTGGTCGGGACTTGTTGGAGATATGTAAACTGAACGACCAAGCTCACCTGCCGCTATGGCGCGCAGTGAAATAGCGGTCAGGTGCTATGAGTTTTGCGTTAAAAATTGTGTTGGGTTAACAGTGAACTGAATATGATTCATTTTCTGTTTTGATATTCTTTCCTGTATAGGTTACAGACTGAAGCCAAGACTTATTCAGAATGTAGATTGCTTGTGAGCCTGTATCAAAGTGTATAGGAGGTTATCTTGAAATTCAATTCTCTTAATCAAAGTCATATAAAGGTTCTGCAATCCATGGTTGCGCCGGATCGGTTTTCCACTGGTGAGTCGGTTCTCGACCTGCACGCCGTGGATCAATCCCAGCATTCGCCCAGCCGGCCCGAGGCAGTTATCTGGCCGCTGGATCGATCGGAGGTTTGTGAGATTTTAAAGTACGCCAATGACCACTTGATTCCGGTTACCGGCTGGGGATCCGGATCGAGCCTGGAAGGTAATCCGATTCCCGTCCAAAAGGGTATCGTTCTTGATTTTTCACAGATGAACCGCATCTTGAACATTCGCGCCGAAGATTTTCAGGCTGATGTCGAACCGGGAGTAATTTACCAGGATTTAAATGAAAAGCTGCGGCACACCGGTTTGTTTTTCCCGCC
>DRHF01000362.1 GCA_011049715.1 Desulfobacterales bacterium | reverse complement strand
TTTTATCTTCTGATTAGGGTGCACTGATCTTCTTCCCCCGCATTTTCCGATTATCTTCAAGCCACTGACATCAACGTGCATATAGGTTTCGCTACCTAAAGGCTCGGTAACTATTATTTCGCTGTTAAACTTCCAGTCTTCCGGTATATCGTTGCTGCCTTCCTCTAAGAAAATATCCTCCGCGCGCAGCCCCATCACGATTTTTTGTCCCTCGCTAATTTTAGCGTCAGGTTTATCAGGAATCGGTAGTTTAAATCCATCCGGGAAGCTAATGTTTAATTTTTCGTCGTCTTCGGTAATCGTCCCATCGATCTGGTTCATAGGCGGAGTTCCAATAAATCCCGCCACAAACGTATTCACCGGATTCTGGAAAAGCTCGATAGGATCCCCGATCTGCTCAATATAACCATCCTTCAAAACAACAATTCGGTCGCCTAATGTCATGGCTTCCACCTGGTCGTGCGTTACATATATGATAGTGTTTTTCACTCGTTGATGGATCTCTTTGATCTCCACTCGCATTTGGGTTCTTAATTTAGCATCAAGATTTGACAGAGGTTCATCAAACAGAAAAATATCCGGATTTCGAACGATGGCTCTTCCCATCGCCACTCTTTGTCGTTGACCACCGGAGAGCTCGGATGGCTTTCTGTGAAGGAGTTCCTCGATATTTAAAATCCTGGCGGCTTTATTCACCCTTTCCTTGATTTCGGGTTTAGGTACTTTTTGAAGTTTTAACGCAAACGACATATTGCCAAAAACATTCATGTGAGGATACAAAGCGTAGTTCTGAAATACCATCGCTATGTTTCGGTCTTTGGGCAGGATGTTATTCACCACGCGATTGCCAATCACGATCTCTCCCCCGGTGATTTCCTCTAAACCCGCGATCATGCGAAGCGTAGTAGATTTACCACATCCCGAAGGACCCACCAAAACGATAAACTCAGCGTCTTTAATCTCGAGATTAATAGAATGTACTACTTCATGGTCGCCAAACTTTTTAACTAGGTTTTTTAATGATATGGTCGTCATAATATCTCTCCGGAACGGTAAAGGAACTTTTTGGGATATCTCGCAAACAGTATCGTTAACATAGTTTTTGCTAACAGAGTGCAAAATATTATTTTTTGTAAACAAAAATCATCAGCAAATATTTGGAATCCAGAAAGCAAAGTGTGAAGAGGCTCGCATTGTGTGAATTTTTTGATTGTTATGACTTAAAAGCGATCACGGTTCCGATTGCTCTGTAAACAATGGTGTCATGTTGTTCTCTTTGATATCTTGATGCATTACTTCATCACTGGGACGTTGGTGAAAATGACTGGCAGCTTCCAGTACTTTTGGCAATAGGTATGTATCGCCCACCGAATTTAGGAACACATCGGGATTACCTAAAACCCAATGAACCGAGTGTTCAATGGCAGATTCATTTTCGATGGGATCGTACCATACTGTTCGCACCTTTTCTTGATCTCCTAAGCAGCCGCGGGCCAAGGCCTTGATGGTCTGCATGGCAACGTTCCTTTGATTGCATATATGGGATAATTTACTGAAATTTGCTGCGTACTTCGGGTTTTGCATCATTAAATAATTATAGGGCAACAACACCGTATCAAAGTCAAACCGCTCAAGGCTGCGAAGGTGAATCGAAGGCGCTACAACACCATGACTCGTCACACCCAAATATTTGACCAGTCCTTTTTCTCGGGCTCCGATGAATGCTTCCAATGCCCCATTGGGCCCCATAGCGGTTTCCCATTCTCCAGGATCAACCAGCGCATGAATCTGCCATAAATCGACATAGTCGGTTTGCAACCGTTCCAAAGACTGTTCCAATTCCGCTTTTGCTTTAGAGTAGGACCGTTCCTCAGTTTTTGTGGCTAAGAAAAACCTATTGCGATGCCTTTTCATCCATGGCCCGAGCCGTAGTTCGGCATCCCCATAACTGGCTGCTGCGTCGATATGATTGATACCGTGTTTTAATAGAATTTCCATTGTGGTATCGGCCTCATCTTGTGTTGCCTCCAAAAAGGCTACAGCACCAAAGATCACTCGTTTGCTTTTGTGACCTGTACGACCAAACATTTTATCGGGAATCATGATGTCTCCAAAATTAAATCAATGATGATAGATGAGAGAAAGCTTTTTCGGTGAAAAGAGTATCGCAACAAAAGGTAATTTTACAAGTGCTAATTGCAGATTTAATTAAAAACACTGTTTTTCTTATGGCAAATTACAGAATTATCTGCTAGGCTCGGTGCAAACGACTGGATAATTTAAGATGGAGACTAGTCATGAATGAGGATAAAAAAGATTTGGATATGCAAGCGGCTGGAAACCGGCTTCAGGGAGAATTACCAAAAATTGGTATTCGTCCTACTATCGATGGACGTCTGGGAGGGGTTCGAGAGTCACTTGAAGAGCAGACAAGACAGATGGCGTTTAATGTTGCCCGCTTTTTATCCGATAACTTGAGGCACCCTGATGGAAGCCCAGTCGAATGTGTGGTGGCCGACAGGTGTATCGGCGGGGTGGCTGAATCGATAATGGCGACCGAAAAATTCAGACAAGAGAACGTGGGTGTATCAATAACGACTACACCGTGTTGGTGCTATGGCAGCGAAACGATGGATATGGATCCCAATATTCCTAAAGCCATCTGGGGATTTAATGGTACGGAACGACCTGGGGCGGTTTATTTGGCGGCCACTTTAGCCGGTCATAACCAAAAAGGTTTACCGGCATTCGGCATTTACGGCAGGCATGTTCAGGATGCTGGAGATACGGAGATTCATGAAGATGTCCGGGACAAGTTGATTTCTTTCGCAAAATCCGGTTTGGCGGTGGCCACCATGAGAAATAAATCCTATTTGTCTATGGGCTCTGTTTCCATGGGAATCGCTGGTTCAATCGTAAACGAAGATTTTTTCCAGGAATATCTCGGAATGAGAAACGAATATGTCGATATGAGCGAGTTTACCAGACGGATCGAGGAGAAGATTTATGACGCTCAGGAATTTGAATTTGCTTTAGATTGGGTAAAGAAATACTGCAAGGAAGGTTTGGATAACAATCCTGGCTCTGCCCGGAAGTCACGAGTCGAAAAAGATCTGGATTGGGAAACGGTCGTAAAGATGACGATGATTGCCCGAGATTTGATGGTTGGCAATCCAAAATTGATTGACTTGGGTTATGGAGAGGAAGGACTGGGGCATAATGCGATTTTATCCGGTTTCCAGGGACAACGACAGTGGACCGATTATTTTCCGAACGGCGATTTTATGGAAGCCATACTGAACTCTTCATTTGACTGGAACGGTATCAGGCAGCCGTACCTGGTAGCTACTGAAAATGACTCCTTAAACGGAGTTTCCATGCTATTCGGCCATCTTTTGACGGGTACGGCACAGGTGTTCTCGGATGTGCGGACGTACTGGAGCCCGGAGGCAGTAAAACGGGTAACCGGAAAAGAATTGGAAGGCAAAGCTCAAAATGGTATTATTCATCTGATAAATTCCGGCTCGTCCGCTCTGGATGGTTCGGGTGAACAGACGGTTAACGGCAATCCTGCGATTAAACCTTATTGGGAAATCACTTCCGAGGAAGCAATTCGGTGTTTGAAGGCGACCTCATGGTGTCCCGCGATTAGAGACTATTTCAGGGGCGGTGGTTATTCCTCCAAATTTGTAACGAGAGGGGGGATGCCGATAACGATGTCGAGAATAAACCTGATAAAAGGGGTGGGTCCTGTGATGCAAATCGCCGAGGGTGAAACGGTGGAGCTGACGAAAGATATGCATGATATTTTGGATCAACGAACCAACAGCACCTGGCCGACAACCTGGTTTGTTCCGAGGCTGACAGGCCAGGGAGCATTCAGGGACGTATATTCGGTTATGGCTAACTGGGGAGCGAATCATGGTGCTTGCAGTTATGGCCATATCGGGGCGCAATTAATTACTTTGGCTTCGATGCTGCGCATTCCGATCTGCATGCATAATGTTCCCACGGAGAAGATCTATCGACCTAGTGCCTGGAGTGCCTTTGGCATGGATCCAGAAGGATCCGATTATCGGGCTTGCGCTAACTTTGGTCCTTTATATGGATAGATTCAAGATTTTTAAATAGGGTGGTCTAACCTTGCCGATGATAACTCAAAATGACATCAAGCTCCAATTCCTCGCTTTGGACTTCGGAGCTGAAAGCGGTCGCGGTGAGCTCATTACACTGTGTGAAAATAAGATTCAAATTGAAGAAATCCATCGTTTTCCCAACAGACCGGTAAATCTTTGTCGAACGCTATTCTGGGATTTTCCTTTTCTTTTTGCGGAATTACTCACAACCTTGCGAGTGTGTGCGGAAAAAAACGTGGCTTTAAACGGAATTGGCATCAATACCTGGGGTGTTGATTTTGGTTTACTGGGAGAAGATGGGAAAATTCTGGCCAATCCCGTTCATTATCGTGATGCGCGCACCAATAAAATCCATGAATATTCGGACTTAATCATGTCCAGAGAGGAGATATTCGCGGCGACGGCCTGCGAACCATGGACTATCAGCTCGTTATTTCAATTATTAGCAATGCAGAGAGACCATTCTCCCATCCTGAAAATGGCCAGTTCTTTTTTGAATATGCCTGACCTGTTTAATTACTGCTTGACCGGAAAAAAAGTCTCGGAGCGTTCTATCGCAAGTACCTCTAATTTAATGCGAATAGACGGTGATTGGTGTCATGATATCATTCACCAATTCCAATTACCCGACATTTTTGAAGAACTGGTAGAACCCGGAACGGTAATTGGCAACATGAGCCCTGAAATCGCCCCCCAGCCAAATATGGCAAATGTTCCAGTCATTGCAACCTGCGGCCATGACACCGCCGCTGTGGCGGCTGCTGTCCCTGCTATCGGCGACAATTGGGCTTTTTTAAGCTCGGGAACCTGGAGTATTCTGGGCAGGCTTCGTTCTGAGCCGGTCACGACCCCGGAATTCCTGGAGAACGGATTTAGTAATGAATATACGCTCGGCGGTTGGTTTTTGTGCCGTAATATTATAGGTCTTTGGTTGATACAAGAGCTTTACCGAAAGTGGGATACATCGGCTGATCCCTGGAACTACAATCGTATGATGGAAGAAGCCGCTCAAGCCAAATCCGGACCCATAATAGATGTAGCCGATAAGTGTTTGCTGGCACCGGATGATATGGAAGAATCCCTGTTGGATTTGGCGCATCATTTTCAACAGCCTTTACCTGATTCCCGCGGAGAGCTTATTCGGTGTGTACTTGAAAGCCTGGCGCTAGAGTATGCATATCGCTTGGAATTATTATGCTCTCTGAGTAAGGAAAGCGTGGATTCATTATTCTTGGTTGGTGGAGGAAGCGCCAATAAACTACTTTGCCGGTTAACGGCCAATGCCTGTCGAATACCCGTATACGGCGGAGTACAGCAATGTACTTCACTAGGCAATGCCTTAACCCAGGCCTATGCCCTTGACATAATCAAGGAGCCTGGTGAAATTCGCCGCATTATGCGCAGTAGTTTTGAACTTACAACTTACGAACCGATGGATTCTTCCTTTTGGATTGACAAGCTCGGCCAATATAAACTCCTGACAGTTTAATCCGCCTGCGGCGGACAAGGGTTTAATTCCCCGCCCCTTGGGGCGATTATAATTTTCCGATTGATACCCCGTTGCTTGCGGCGGGGTAGCTCATTATTTTGCAGAGACAATGGCGCAGAAAACATGAACTCGAAAAATCACCGATTAGCAAAAGGATATATGAATAAAGTCCTTTATGTTAATCTTACCGAAGAGTCTTATCATTCAGAACCGATTGATCCAAAAACGGCAGAACTGTTTTTTGGCGGCCGGGGTTTCGGAATCTGTTTTCTTTTTGAACATTTTAAAAAAGTGCAACAAGAAGGCAAATATAAGAATCCCTTTGCCGAAGTAAACCCGCTTTCAGCCGACAATGTGATCGTCATCGCAACCTCTCCCGCAACGGGAACCAAGATGCCGACCTCCGGAAGAGTTCACATGAATTATAAATCTCCCTTAACCGGGGCCTTGGGAAGCACCAATGCCGGTGGGCGCTGGGCGGTTGAATTTAAGAAATCAGGTTATGACTTGCTGGTATTGACCGGTAAATCTCCAAAGCCGGTCTATCTCGTGATTTCAAGTGCCTGCGTTGAGTTTGTTGAGGCCGAATCCTTTAAAGACCTGAATTCAATCGAAACCAGGACTGCCATTAAGGAAAAGCTTTCCAAGAAGGCGCAAGTCCTGACTATCGGGGCAGGAGGAAAAAACCTGTCCTATTTTGCATCCGTATTGAGCGACCGAGGCAAAGCTTTGGGCAGGGGCGGAGGTGGCGCCGTTTTTGGATCAAAAAACCTCTATGCCATCGCTGTTCTTCCTGGCCGGGAAATGGCCATCGAAGTTGCCAATGAAAAGAATTTACAGCTTAAAAATAAAAGCGGGGCTTCTTATCAGGCAAGGCTGAAACTTAATCTGGGCAAATTCACTAAAAAGGAAGAACATTTCGGAATATTGTCTTCCATGGGGTCATTAGGAATTTTGGGAATGGTCGACAATTTTGGTCAGCTTGTTCATAACAATATGCGGGATACCGACCATAACCCAGCCGACATTAGAAAGATCAACGGTGAAGCCTTGAGAAACCACGCTAAAAACGCAAAACCAGGTGAAACCAGAATTGAGGTCAAGAGAGGCACCTGTTTTAACTGTCCGATTACCTGTAAAAGAGAAACCAGGCTCATCGATGGTAAGGGGAACCTAATCGAGGCCGGCGAAGGGCCGGAATTTGAATCGACAGCCCTGATGGGGGCCAATTTGTCCATATATGATCTGGCAATCATAACCCAGGCCAATTATCTGGCGAATCATTACGGCCTGGATACCATTTCCCTGGGTGCAACCATCGCCGCGTTTTTTGATCTTTATGATGTTGTGGTTGAAAAGGCCGAAAATCTTCAACCATTGGAAAAAAAGTTTTTGGAGGAGGTAGAGGATTTTATTTCGGAATATGGAACGCCTGGTTTTGGAAAATCGGAATTACTGATTCCATTGGTGCACTTGATCGGCAAAGCGGAGGGAATCGGCAGGCGACTGGCCAAGGGCTCTTATCGATTCTGTGAACGTTATGGTCATAAAGAACTTTCGATGAGTGTAAAAAAACTGGAGCTGCCGGCCTACGACCCTCGGACGTCATTCAGCCAGGCTTTGTGTTATGAGATGAATAACCGGGGAGGATGCCATTTGGAAGGCGGTTACACGGCTCCGCACGCTTACTGCGCGGGTTATGCCGAATGGCCTGCCAACAGAATAGAAGGTACACCCTTGATAGCCAAAAACGCCACCCTGAAAAACACGACCCTGGATGTCATCGGTGCTTGTGCTTATGGATCATTCTCTATAAATCTGGATGAATATGCTGCCTTGATAAGCGCAGTTACCGGACTTGAATACAATTCAGGAACTCTTAAAAAACTCGCCAGTCGGGTAGTCACTCTGGAAAAAGTCTTTAACATTTTGTGTGGATTGACTCAGGACGATGATTGGCTGCCGGATAGGTTTTATTCGGAAACCATCCAGGTAAAGGGTTTTACGGCAATGTGCCGTCGGGAAGAATTTCAAAAGATGCACCATGAGTATTATGATTCCCTGGGGTGGGACAGGACTGGCAAACCGACTGAGGAGGCCCTTAAAGAATTGGATCTACTAGAAATACTGCCAAACCAATTTAACCGATGAACATCGAACATCGAACGTTCAACATCGAACATCGAATGAATGAATTCTGTCTATTTATTTTTAAATGTTTAATATGAGGCTTCGGTATTTGGTCATCTGCCTCCGGTAGAATACCTTTCACCTGTAAAAAACAATTCGAAATAATAAATGGAATCGAATAAAAAGATAACTGATAATAAACATCGTATATTTGAAAGAATGCAAAAAATCGGAACGGCGATTTCCTTTGTTAACGCCAATAATACCCACAGCGGCAATCTTTCCATGCGTGATCCGTTTGATCCTGATTTATTTTATATTACCGCCAGCGGCTCGCAAGGAGGCCATCTGATCAAACAGGATATAGTGCCTGTATATTTTTCCGGAGTAAGTTGGGGAGATGCACGAGGCTCGACCGAATCAACGATTCATAGAGAGATCCTGAAAATTCCAGGAGTAAATTCTGTAATTCACGCCCATTATATGCATAGCACATTTATCTCATTTGATACCAAAGATAAGCAGTTATTCCTTAGATTTTTAGGAACCGACAGCCATGAGAGAGAAGAATTTCTTTTTTATCCGGTTGATCTGATAGGTGCTTATTCCATTGGAGGCGTCAAGGTCGGAAGCTACGAACAACCAGTAGGATCTTCCGAGATGGAAGAAAGAATTCCTCAATACTTAGGCGAAAACATCTTAACGATTGTAAGAGGTCACGGTCCGTTTGCCAGGGGTTCTTCACCCGAAAATGCCTTTCATTATTTGAGTGTTTTGGAAAACAGCTCAATGCTGGCGATATTTCTCCGAAGAAGAGGTATCGACATTGGCCGAATTCAAAAATCTATCATTGATTTGGGAAAAGATAAGTTTTTTCCGGTTAATCCCGGTATTCCAGAAATAAACGATTCTCCCAAATGTGAAATCAACGACCAATCCGTACCGGAGGATTTTCGTATCAGGCTGAATTATAATTACCGCCAATCCATAGGCGCTTTTGGAACCGGGTCAATGAGCCATAAGATCTCTTCAAAGGAGATGATCTTTTGTTCAATGTCTGCCGTTCCCGAAAATTTCGAGTTTCCTCTATACCGCACCACCATAAGTTTTCAAGAGGACGATTCGTTGGATTTAAGGCTACATAAGCTGATTTATCAAAATACACACCAGAATTCTTGTATGATTACGTCAAGCCCGTTGGCAACTGCAGAAGGTATGGCGATTTTAGCAGAAGAATATGGTATGGAAGTATTGTTAGACGGCGGAACTAAAATTCCTTATCTGGCTGAAGACCATCCCGTGGTAAAGCCAATAGACGGCGAAGCTATTTACTTGAATCCCAGGGTAGGACTGGTTGACATTTCGCAGTTGGCCGATATGACACCGGACAACCCGATTCTCAATATGCTCCGCTGGTATAAAGGCTGCTGCATCGTTGCCGGGTATGCCGTCATCTCAACAGGAGAAGCGACACTGGAACAAGCCGCACACAATGCGGCATCCGCTGAAAGAATAGCCAAGTTTCGTTCTGAAGTCTTTATAAATGAAAAACTGCTAAACGGGCCGCCGGTTGCAATGTTCGAGCCGAAATAGTGAATAATCAGTGAAAGAAACCTTGATTGAAAGTCTATTATCCGAAATGCTTAGTGGTTATTTTATGAGATGGCTGACATGCGCCGAAAAGAGTGCAGCAATCTGCTTACGCATCATTATCTCCGGATAAAATCGCTTTTACACTTTCTAGAATCTTTTCTTTTGCAGCATTACCGTATGTAAGATTTGCGTCTTTAGCACTGCGCGAATACCATTTATCATCTTTATACTTATCCATATCAACACCTTCCGGACAGAATGCCATCATGAGAGACATCTCTTGCTTACCGGTGTGATCGATAGGAAACTCCTTTTGAATTTCAGCATCAAGCAATGGATGCAAACGGATCCAACTAAAAGGGTCTGTTTGAGCTTCATGATCTGAATAATAGTTTTCCATGTCATCTCGACCCCACCAATCTTCACCGCGTTCTTTTTCTAAAAAGTCAAAAGTTGCTTGTCTGGCTGCCAACTTGAAGGCCAAGTCTGTCGGCATACCAGCAATGAAGTTTTCACTTTGATGATGAATAAAACAGTGGATATTCTGGAAACCCGTGCGAAGCAGGCTGGAAAACACATGACGACCAAAGGCATTTAAGACTTCTGAAGGAACATGGATAGAGCCTTTGCCATCTTCTGGAGATTCAACGACATAACTGGCAGCACCATAATAAAATGGCGGCAAAATAATCATATCAATTTCTTTTTCCAAAAGCTCCATCGTTTTGACAACCAATAGAGTATCAACACCCATTACCGAATGCTCACCGTGGTACTCCAGTACACCAAGTGGTAAAACAACCGGCCAGTGTTCCTTTATTGCTTTTCGGATTTGATCAGGAAACATTAATTCAAAACGCATATAGTGCTCCACTTATACAATTTCGATTATTTCTGTTTTGTATTTTGACAACATATCACAGCCATCTTCTGTGACATGGATACCATTTTCCCAGCGTAACCCGAAATTAGCGGCTGCTAAAAACGTGTCCACCTGAAATGTCATATTTGGAACAAATCTATATTCTGAATTTGACTCTACCCACGGTTCTTCAACTTCCATCATACCCAGACCGTGTGCGGGACCATAAAGATAATTGTCACCGCAACCTTGAGCGACAATAAATTTGTAAAACTTATCAACAACCTCTTTTGCTACTACACCGTTTATGAGCCATTCATATGTTTTAAAATGCGCTTCCAGACCAACTTCAAGAAGTTTCCGCATCTCGTCAGTTGCCTTACCCATTACAATTGGTCTGCCGATGCTTGGAGAATATCCATCGATACGGGCGCCCAGGTTTATCTGAACCATATCGCCTTTCTGGATCACACGATCTGTTGCACGCCCAATCGCGTTGTTACTGTTTGCGCCTGAAAGAACATAAACAGGATGCGCTTCATATTCGCCACCAAACTCATAAATATACTTTTGGATATGACCAACAACTTGGGTCTCGGTCATACCGGGTTTGATGAATGGTATTACCTGCTCAAAAACCTTTTCTGATATTTCAAAAGCTTCTTTCAGAATCTCAATCTCTGCCGGACTTTTTATTTGTCTTAATTCAGAAACAAGCTTCGAGTTAAAAATCTCAGCATTCGGAAAAGCTTTGATGATCGCTTGATAAATCGGAACAGGAAGGATGGAGAAACCACATATCCCTATTTTCTTAAATTTTGAAAGGCCACCGGAATTTTCGGCAATACTTTCAAAAGTATCCTGCTCAATACCTGGATATGCGGGTTCAGCTGACTCTCTATACTCAAGAATCTTGGCAATGTTTTGGATCTTACTGCGACCCTCAGCAAATGTTTCGGACTCGGGCCCGATAATCAGAGTTGGTTCACCTTCTTTCGGGATAAAAATACCACCTGTTTCAAATAGTGGCCAATAGTTGCTGAAATATCGTACATTTGCGAAATCAGCTTCATGACTGTGTGCTATAATAGCATCGATACCATCTGCAGTCATTTTTTCTTGTGCAGCTGCAATTCTTGCCTGATACTCTGCGTCTGAAATTTTTTTCATTGTTATTCATCCTTTCAATCGATCCCGGTTTCGCCCCGGGGCCGGCTGAGCAGGCGCCGGGTTGAATTATAGAGTTCCCGGTACCTTTCATACCCTTCATCATAAATCGCTTTGGATGTTTCACTCGGAGCGATCTCTTCTTCCATGCGAACCCATCGGCTTATCTCATTGATACTGTTGAAATAATTGCTTCCTGCAGCAGCCAGGAATGCATTACCGTAACAGGCGCCCAGCTTCTGCCGGGGAAGGTTTTGTGGGCATCCAGTGATATCTGTGATAATTTGCATCAATTGGCGGCTTTCGGTGGCTCCTCCGATTGCCATAATTCTGTCGGCATGGGCGCCTGCTTTTTCCATCTCCTCAATATTATGCCGGATTCCGTAACCCACAGCTTCCTGGAGAGAACGGTATAAATCTCCCGGAGTGCTGGAAAGAGACATTCCGAAGAATACCCCCTTTGCACCGGGATCGTGCAGTGGGGTTCTTTCTCCGGCAAAATAGGGTAGGCTAGTAATGCCACCTGCACCAGGGGAAGATTCCAATGCCAGGTTTTCCCATTCCGCAACACTCCGACCGGGAAAGGTTTCCCCAAACCATTTAAACATACTTCCCACGGTGGACATTCCTCCTGTTAGAACGAAGGAGTCGGGCTCCAGAAAATTTGACGCCCAGAATGAGCGGACCGGCCTGAGGTTTTCAGTTTTTAAGATAAAGAAGTTGCTGCTGCCGTACATCATCATCATGTCGCCTGTTTTTTCCACTCCTGCACCCAACGCCTCCGAAGCCGCATCAGTTGTACCGGTTACGACAGGTACTCCAGGCGGCAAACCGGTCAGTTCTGCCGCCTTTTGTGTAAGTTCCCCGGCGACCTGATTGCTCCATAAGAGCTCGGGAAGTTTTTCCATCTCCGTAATGAAGCCGGCCAGGGAGGGGTCCCAGGTTCTTTTTTCTAAATCGAAGATCGGGGCATATCCAATGGCACTATAGATATCCAGAGTGTATCTACCCGTAAGCTTGTATACCAGGTACCCGGAAGCTGTCAGAATTTTTGAGGTTTTCTCCCAAACCTCCGGTTCGTTTTTCCGTATCCAGAGGATTTTCGGACAACATGATTGGGAGGAGAGATCCTGTCCTGTTTTGGCAAAAATGACCTCTCTACCGAGCTTTTCTTCAATCTCCCGAATCTCCTTCTCGGCCCGCGTATCGATTCCGTAGAGAATCCCGGGACGCAGCGGCTTTCCCGCTTTATCTATAGGCAGTACACATGGACCGATGGTGCTTACGGCCACCCCTTTTATCGATTCTTTGGGATGTTGCAGCTTGCCTATCAGCTTTCTGCATAGCAGCAGCAAATCCCCCCACCAGATCCGGTCCGCATCCTGCTCATACCATCCCGGATGAGGCATTGACATCTTGTGGGGAACGGATGCCTGACAGAGCACATTTCCTTCAATATCAACAATGGCCGCTTTGGATGAACCGGTCCCGATATCTAACCCCAAAAAGCATTCGTCCATTTTTTTCCCATATTTTTATAGAAGGATTTTTCCACTCTGAAGGATGGGATCACCATCAAGAAGAACGCAACCTTTGATACGGATATCCTTGACAATATCCCAGTGTATTGGAGATTGATTCGTTCCTCCGCACTCCGGGTAAGCTCTTCCCAAAGCAATGTGAATGGTTCCGCCGATCTTCTCGTCGATGAGGATGTCATTGCAGAATCTATCCAGCATGAAATTTGTACCGAAGGCAAATTCCCCGGGAAGGGATGCCTCTTTATCTCGACCTATTATCGACTGAAAAAACTCCTTTTCCGTGGATGAGGAAGCCTCTGTTAATTCTCCATTTTTCCAGGTAAGCCGGATGTCCCGGATAAGCCTGCCGCCAAGAACTCCCGGGCGTTCAAAGGTGATCGTTCCATTTACGGTATCAGTTACCGGAGCGGTTGCGATCTCCCCGTCCGGCATGTTGATTTTTCCTGCGAATGAAATCCACTTGCGTCCCTTTACTGAAAAGGAGAGGTCTGTATTCTCTCCGGTAATCCGTATTTCTTGGCCTTTATTCAGCCGGTCACACCAGGCGTTCCATTGTTCCGCCTCCTTTTCCCAGTTCAGAAAGCAGGAATTAAAGAACATGTCTGTGATGGTTTCCTCGTCGGTTTCCGCCTGCTGGGCGAAGGCACTGTTGGGAACTCTGACCAGGCACCAGCGGGTTTTCGCCCATCTTTTTTTAGATACAACTCCCATGGCTGCCTGGTTGGCTGCAAGTTTCTCCCCGGGGATATCCTGGAGTTCGAATAGATTGTGGGCGCCCCGCAAACCAATGTAGACATCCGCCCATTCCATACCCCAAATCTCCATTTCGGGAATCCATTCGATCTGTTCCCGGTTTCCGTATTTCAAAACAGAACGGCGGAGGGTTTCTGAAAGGAACTGGACCTGAGGAAAGGCACCGGCCTTGATTGCCGCCAGGTAGACGCCTTTTGCCAGCAGGTAGGTTTCAGGCTCAATCATGGCTATCATAACCCGATCCCCCGGTACAACCCGGGTGGAGTAGTTAACCAGGATCTCTCCCAGCTTTTCCCAGCGTTTATCCATCTTCCTTCCTCACGCGACGGACAACATCCATAAAGGCTGTTACCCTGGCTTGATCTATTTCATTATTGAAGACGCCGTCCCGCTTGAAGGTCGTGGCGGTTACGGTTCCGTCAGCAATGGAAAGCTGTTCCTTTACGTTTAATAGACTTACGCCGGTATTAGCGAAAACTGGTGTATCAGGTACAGCATCCTTTACCTTTTTTAAAGTTGAGGAATCTGTTTCTGACCCCGCGGTAAGTCCGGAAACACAAAGTGCGTCCGGTTTGTTGTTGAATACTGTGGAACGGGCAATGTCCGCAACATCCCGTTGTCCCAGATAGGAAGCCGATTCAGGAACAATATTGAACATCAGTTTTATATCTTGACCACCGATGTGATGCTGATGCCGGATAACTTCACCGCAGTTGGTGTTCCAGAGGCCAAAATCACTCGCATAAACACCGGTGAAAATCTCCCGGACAAAAAGAGCGTCCGTTGCAACTGCCAGATCGATGGAAGCTTTGGGATCCCAGAGGACGTTTACGCCAAATGGTATGTTTATATCGTGTTTCAGTTCGCCGATTATCCTGGCCATAGTTGTATAGGTTACCGGTTCCACCTCAGTCAGGTAAGGGAGACTGAATTCGTTTGAAAACATAACACCATCGACTCCCCCCTTTTGAAGGGCGATCAAATCTTTCCTGGCCATATCCAAAACCCATCCAATCCCCTTATCTCTTTTATACCCTGGATCTCCCGGAAGGGCCTGGAGATGGCACATAGCAATTATCGGTTTTTTAACTTGAAATACTTCATTCAGCCAACTCATTTTTTCTCCTTGGTATGAGAGATGATCAATATTATTGATACCAGCATCATCGACGGTATATTCAGTGTATCCTGCCGAACCGCTTAGTCCGTCGGTAAACGTAATATACTTGACGAAATAGAGATTGTCAAAAGTTATCCAAGGGATCTCTCGTACCGGATACCCTATGCGTTTACATGCGCGTCAACCAGAGAGGATGGATTCGAAAGAAGGATGCTAACCATATCTTATTTTTTTGGGTTGACAAAATTCGCTGGCTAAATTAATTATTTTTATGGTCAAAATCCGGTTTGTTAAGAATTTTCAATAATTATGGGGGGGACAAGAATCGCGTTAAATCTTTTTTTTCACGAAAGGTATGAATCCGGGCAACATCTGTTGGATTATTATGAAATGTAATAATTAAAAGGAGGACTCCATGAAGAATGAAAAAAAGATCACTCGCCGTAGATTTATTAAAGATTCAGCAATAGCAGCAGCAGGCGTAAGCGCTCTGGCCGTGGGAACATCCAGTGGACTGAGCCTGCTCACCCGGGAAGCCTGGGCTCAGAGCAATCTGAGGACTGAAATCCTGAAAATCCCCGGGGTTGGGAAGGGTTCCCCAACAGACTCAGACTGGCAGAAAGTCGGTGCCATGTGCTTGGGATCCACCAGGAACAATGTGTCTAAAGGTGAATTCAAGGGAGTAAAACTCACCTTTATGGGGCTCAACAACCAGAACCTGCACAATTTCTTGTTTCGTGGTTTTCTGAAGCCCTGGGAGGCTTACACGGGTGCGAAGATAGACTGGGTCGACCTTGCTCAGGCCGATTACAACCCACGACTGCAACAAGCAATTGCGACAGAAACGGTTGACTTCGACATCCTTGAAATGGGCGCCCCGTTTGAAGGCGATGTGTGTGGAAAGGGGCTGGCCTCTGAGATGCCGGATTGGGTCGAGCAGCAGATCCATATGGATGACTATGTCCATTATTTGAAGGCCCCTGTCGGAACCTGGGACGGCAAGACCTATCGCATTTCAATCGACGGTGATTGCCATAATTTCAATTATCGCACCGACTATTTTTCTGATCCTGGGCTGGCCAAAGCCTGGAAAGACGAAGGCCACGAGGGCGAATGGGAAGTCCCCAAAACCTGGCAGAAGGTACAGGAAGTAACTAAGTTTTTGGGCGGTAAGAAGTTTCAAGGCATGGATGCATATGGATATCTCGATCCCGCAAAGGGCTGGGGCGGGTTTGGTTTTTACTTTTTAGGCAGCCGTGCCACTGCTTATGCAAAACATCCTGATGATAAAGCCTGGTTATTCGATGCGGATACGATGAAGCCCCGCGTCAATAACCCGGCCTGGGTTCGCGCGATTCAGGATGTGATCGACGCACTGCCCTCTGAACCCCCCAATCAACTGAATGCCGATCCCAATACCACAGCCTTTCAACAGTTTCTGGCAGGCACCGGTTCGATGGTGTCCTGGTGGGGAGATATCGGATCTAATGTCAAGACCAGTGACTCCTCTGTTGTCGGAGATGTGACCGGGTTCTCCATTTTGCCTGGCTCGGATGATGTTTACAATTCTAAGACCGGCAAATGGGAAGTACTGCCAAGCGGACCAAACTTCGCGCCTAACATGGCGTACATCGGTTGGGGTGTTTACGTAATGGCAAGGGTTGACGGCGATTCGAAAAAGCACAAGGCCGCCTGGAGTGCTGCAGCCCACATTGGCGGCAAAGACCTCTCGCTTTGGGCCGCTGCATATCCATCTGGTTTCCAACCATACCGCAACAGTCACTTCAACATAGATGAGTGGGTCGCGGCTGGTTACGATAAGCCATTTATTACCTCCTATCTGAATTCTCAATCTGATTCATACAACCATCCCAATGCGGCGATTGAACCTCGCATCCCTGGTATTTTCCAGTACTATAGTACTGCAGAGGATGAACTGGCCCATATATTCGCCGGTAAATTCTCGGCTCAAGAAGGTGCTGACCGGATTGCGGCGGCATGGGAAAAGCTCACCGATCAAATCGGCAGGAAAAAACAAATCGAGCTGTATAGAGCTTCGCTTGGGTTATCGTAAAGGCAGTAACAATCGGCTGAAGGAAACCACACCTTCAGCCGATTGTTATCTTCGATCATAGGATCAGGTTTTAATGGCTAATTCGTTAGCGCTGGATGGTCAAAAGCATTACAAAATCGGTATAGAGCATATTCCTGTAAGTCGGAAGAGAGTCGGACGGGGAATGATTCTCCTTGCCGCTCTTATTCTGGTGGTGGTTTTTCTTATTCAAATTCTGTACAAGACTGAGACCATCACAGTCGGTTTTGATACCTGGCGCCCAGTTCTTTATGCATATCTTCTTTGGGCGGTTACCCTGGCTATTGGACAGGTGCTTATCAGAGGAGAGCTTGGCAAGCGCAGCCTGTTCTTGCTGCCCGCTCTTTTATTCACTATTTCGCTGGTGATCTTTCCAACTTTTTTCGGCCTGTATATCGCATTTACAGACTGGAATCTTAGTTCTTTTGAAGGCCGTCAGTTCAACGGATTGGACAACTTTCGAGAACTCCTTCAGGATTCCTATTACTGGAACGCGCTCAAGAATACAGTCTATTACATTGCAACAGTGGCAGTGGAATTTCTGATGGCCTTCGCTTTGGCGCTGTTACTAAATGCCCAGATCCGTGCCCGCAAGTTTTTTCGCATTGCGTTTTTGATGCCTTTCATGTTGAGCCCGGTTGCAATTAGCTGGATGATTGGCAAGTCACTTATGGAATATCGTTTTGGCCCGGCCGCCACCTTCGCACGTTTTCTAGGGTGGGACACGCCAGCCTTCTTCTCCACTCCATGGCTGGCACGGATCAGTATCGAAGTGATGGATGGATGGATGTTTATCCCATTTATGATGATCCTTTTGCTGGCAGGTCTGCAAGCCATTCCGAAGGATATTCTGGAAGCCGCCAAAATCGATGGGGCAAATGCAAGGCAGTCACTTTTCAAGATAGTATTACCGTTAATGATACCTGTTAGCATTACGGTTATCATTTTAAGAATCATTTTCAAGTTGAAACTCGCAGATATTGTGATCAATGTGACCGCAGGAGGACCGGGCGGGGCGACTGACACCGTCACGAGTTACATTTACCGTGTGTACCGGGAGCGATCCAATGTTGGGTATGGCACCATGCTCGCCGAAATTTATTTAATCCTTATTATCATTTTTATGTTGACCTTATTAAGCTTGGTAAATCGCTGGAGAAAAAAACACCAACTAGCGTAACCGGGCATGTTGTCAATCAAGTTACGAATGGAGTTCTTAATTGGCCTTTTCTATTCTCAGCAGTCATATCTATGACCGTCAAACGATTCGGCGGTTCAACGTCCTTTGGATCCGTGTTTTCATTTACTTTGGATTGCTCTTCTGGGCCTTCATCTGTCTTTTTCCCGTCTACTGGACAATAACGACGACCTTCAAGGCGGCAGTCAACGTCACACAAGGCCACTTGATCCCCTGGGTTGACTTCGAACCAAAATGGATCGGATTGCGTTCACTTGGCCTATCGCCAGATACGATTTTTCAAATCTCAACCGTCCGGGATGAGTTCCTCAAGCGGTTTTCAAACAGCGCCATTGCTTCAATTGGGGCTTCCACCCTGGCTGTTTTGATTGGATCCCTGGCCGCATATGGCCTCACTCGTTTCCAGTACAAGTTCGGCTTTCTTAAAAACAAGGATATTTCATTTTTCTTCCTGTCTCAATTGATCTTACCACCTGTTGTTTTGGCACTGCCATTTCTGGTGCTTTACAAGGCATTAGCCTTACTTGACACCAAGGTGGGGCTCATCCTGTTATATACACTCATGGTGTTGCCAATTGTTATCTGGATCATGCAAGATCAATTCAGTACCATCCCAATCGAGCTGGAAGAGGCGGCATTTATCGACGGTTTATCGGTTTGGGGTGTTTTCTTGCGTATTGTAACACCTCTCTCCTTTCCCGGAATGGTCGCCGCCTTCATCCTTTGCTTCGTGCTCAGCTGGAACGAATACTTTTTTGCCGCTTTATTGACCAGCACCAGTGCGAAAACCCTACCGGTTATGGTCGCCAGCCAAACCGGGTCTCAGGGAATCAATTGGTGGTCCATGGCGGCGCTTTCTGGTATGGCCATTCTCCCCTTGGCGCTGATCGGACTCTTTCTTGAAAGCTACATCGTCAAAGGGCTGACCGCAGGGTCGGGGAAGTAAATCAAATTCTCACAAACCGGATACCTGATAGAATAGCCATAATGGTAAACCACAAAAGGGCTTCGACACCTCTTACAACCAAAGCCAGCCGAGTGCTTCTACACCAAGATAAATCGGCTCATCGTCTCTCTTGTCGGGATATAATTCATTTGTCAACACCCGCTTTAACTCGTGATAAGGGATCATACAGGACTTTGTTCCTGTTTCTGATACCGGATTGACATCAAAATAATTGTTTTTGATAATATCAAAATCCCTTTCATTTAAGTCATACATTTCTTTGAGATATTTGATTTTATCTTCTTCCGTCTCTGCATGATCATAATTCACAGAAGCAATTGCCAGATCATAGATGACCCTGTTCCTACGATTGGCTACGATCAGCTTTTCAAAATGCGGTTCATATACTTTCAGTTTATTGTCAGCAACGATCGCTCCTTGTAATCTTTCCAGCTTTTTCATGATGTTGGGCCATTCTTTTATCGCCGATATCTGCTTATACATCTTTGATTTGTTGAAAGAATCATGAGGAACTGGAGAACCCGGGGGTGCCATCCGTTCATACCAATGACATATTCATCATCTTTTCATATTTGATTTGATCTTTATACATTTCATGAAAAACCCGATATTTTAAATCATGATAAGATTTCATTTCTTTTCGGGCCGGAATGCTATCACCAATTTCGGACATGGTGGACATCGCTTCCTGAATAGTTGGATAGATTTTAGATGCTGCAGCAGCCAGGATTGCGCTACCTAATAAAACCGCTTCAGGTTCTTTGGTTAAAACCATCTCACAGCCGGTAATGTCAGCGTGTTCTCTGAGCCAGATTGGATTTTTAGTTCCACCACCACAAATATGGATCTCTTTAATCTGATGACCGTTTTTATTAAGTTCTTCAATGATATGACGAGTCCCATAAGCCACTGACTGTATTGCTGCCAGGTATTTTTTAGCTAATTCTGTTTTGGTTTCATTCATGCTAAGACCCGAGATCATCCCTTTAAGATAGGGGTTGGCTCTAGGTGAGCGGTTACCATGAAAATAGCCAAGAAGATGAAAGTTTTTATTAATACAAGGATCACTTTTTTCTAAGCGATAAATTTCATCGTTTAGAATCTGATATTGATCTTTGCCGGTTTTTTCTACTTCTTCCATCAGCTTTGGATAATAGCTTGAATCCCGAATGACAAAATCAACCATAGAGCCAGTTGCACTTTGTCCACCTTCATTTAACCAAAGACCTGGAACCATGGCGCCATAATAAGGTCCCCAAACCCCCCCTACAAAAAGAGGCTTTTTGCTGGAAGCCATGTGGCAGGAAGAGGTTCCACCAATAATTGCCAGAGTTGTTTCCGGATCTTTTCCCAGAATCCCTAAACCGCCGGCATGAGCATCAATGATTCCAACTGCAACTGTTGTATTCGTTGTAAGACCTAATTGATTGGCGGACTTCTCAGTCAATGTTCCAGCACTAGAGCCGAGGTCAGCAATCTCTTTGCCAATGCGATTATTATCAGTTAAGTCTTCAAGTCTGACTTCTTTGAATAATTTATTGCTCCAACGTTTTTCATGGGCTAGATAGGTCCACTTACAAACCTTGGTACAAACCGAACGCAGATCATTACCACTGGCACGATAGACCATGAAATCAGCTAAATCTAAGAATTTAGCGGTTTGTTTATATTGCTCCGGTAGATTTCTTTTAAGCCACATTAATTTGGGTATTTCCATTTCCGGAGAGACTTTTCCGCCCACATATTTCAGAACTTCATCACCAGTCTTATTAATCTCATCAGTTTCTTTCATTGCTCGATGATCCATCCAGACAATTATGTTTTGATGAGGTTCTTTGGTTGGGGAAACCGAAACAGGTTGATCCGTTTCATCAAGCGCAACCAGAGAGCAGGTGGCATCAAAGCCGATTCCCACAATCTTATCCTTGTCTACTTTAGATTTGAGTAAGGCTTCATTTACCACCTTGCAGGTGTTTTCCCAAATATTTTCTGATGATTGCTCAACAAAATTTTCTTCTGGTCTGTACATTTGAATTGGTGATACCGCCTGGGCCACCATCTCACCTTTTTGGGTGAAGATACCTGCACGAACACTGCCAGTACCAACATCCACACCGATTAGATGATTTTCTTCACTCATTTAGCCTCCTTGATCCCTCACCTTTTAAACTAATTAATCATCGGTAAACCCCCGACTGTGCCGAGGGACTCCCAGAGTTTGACATTTCCGGATGGAAACTAAATAGCGGATCATTTAATCAGATTAGATCTAATAAACTCCGAGGTGGCGATTGGATCTCTTTTTTTTATCAGTTTTTCAACTTCATTCATCCCGACAGATTCAAGAATTGCCTCTAGTTTTTGTAAGTAAAGCACACTTGATTTTATCGCACCATAACCATCTTCACGGTAAGGATACTGATCCATTGAATGCCAACCAGCGTAATTCGTCTTTTTTAACCAATAAAGTATCTCAAAAAACTCGGTTAACCGTAATGAACCCACTATCATATCATCATCCCAGGCACTATAATTATCGTTATAGTGCATATGAAATAATTTATCTCCTGCCATTGTGAATAAGGCAATGGATTCCCCGACATTTTCATAGGCGGCAAAAGCGTGCCCCGTATCAATACACGCACCTATGTTTTCCATATCCAACTCTTTGATTAATACAATTGTATCCGCAGCTCTGGCTAAATACGAATGTGTTCGCGGCTCTTTCAGTTTGTATTCCAAAGCAAACCTGACACCCTTCTTAGCGGCATAAAGCGCACTTTCCCTGATTCCTTCCGCAAACCATTGTCGCTCTTCCATATAATCCGCGCATAAGGCATAATCATAACCATCCTGACCAGGCCAAATATTGAGCAGGTCGCAGTTCATTTCAATGGCCATATCAGTGCAGGTATTCACCTCTGCGACAGCGGCCCTGCGAATATCGCTATTCGCTGATGAAAAACTTCCCTTTCCCCATTTTTTCTGACTAAAAAGATCAGGAATAATCGATACACAATTCAATCCAAGGCCATCTAACTTCTGCTTCATCTCCCTGACATTTGTTTCATCAATATCCCAGGTGCCAACAAGCTCTATCCCTTTAACTCGATTAATCTGAGACGCTTGTTTCAGCATAGTATCTTTGTCCAATTCCTCTTTATAACCCGATGACAGAAATCGATCACAAGTATTTCCAAGATTGCCTAGAATTATCGAATACTTCATGGACATGCTTTTTCTCCTCTAATAAAATACAATGTTCAATTAGTCAGTTCCGATGGCAGATCCTTTGCTTCAGGAAAACTGGTCTGGGTGCCTGATGCTTGAACGCTGACGGCTGCAATCTTGTTGGCACGCTCGATGGAATCCGACAAAGATTTCCCTGCTGCCAGAAAAAAAGCCAGGCTTCCAACAAATGCATCGCCGGCACCTGTGGTATCCAGTGGTTTGACCGGATCCACCGGTACATGCTCAGTGGTTGCGCCTGTTACTAATAAACTGCCGCGTTCACCCAAAGTTAGAATCACGGAAGCAGCGCCGCGTTCAATCAGCACCTTTGCAGCATTTTCAGCATCTTTCACCGATTCGACTGCCATGCCGGTAAGAAGTTCGGTTTCAGTCTCGTTGGGACAGAAGATATCACTTAAATGGTAAAATTCTTCCGGAATTTCTGAGAGTGCAGGCGCCGGATTGAAAATGGTTTTCACCCCTTCTTCACGGGCTATACGCAATGCAGTAAGGTTGATGTCCAGGGGTATTTCAAGCTGGCATACCAGAATCGAAGAAGACGCGATAGCCGGACGGGCGGCCTCGACTTCCGCGGTGGTCAAGAGATCATTGGCGCCGGTAACAATGATGATTGAATTGTGACCCTCAGTATCAACGGCAATTGGAGCGACTCCTGAAAACGCCTGATCTGTAAAATGAACGTGTTGTGGATTCACCCCCCAGGATTTGAAATTTTTCAGCGTATTCTCGCCAAATACATCCCGGCCGAGTTTAGTGACCATGGTCACATCACCACCCAGTTTAGCCGCCATTATCGCCTGATTGGCGCCCTTACCTCCAAATCCCATGTGAAAACGATCACCATGAAGTGTCTCCCCCATTCTGGGCAGTCTGGGGACATAACTGATCAAATCTAAATTACAGGCTCCGACAACACAAATCTTGGGTTTTTCCATGGGTAACTCTCCAATAACAATCTAACAGTTATATCACATTGCCGTCAGGCCCGATGACTCCTTTTACCAAAATAAAACAACCATAGGGTCTTCTTTCCGACGTAGATACGACCGCATACGCTTGCTTTGCCCGTTCATAAAAGGCATGGCGTTCTATCGATCCCATTGGCCAGTTTCGATCTGAAAAACGATCAACACTTTTTTTCAAGTCATTGTGAACCTCCAATATTTCATCGGGTTTGCCGACAACCTGCATATACAAAACAGGATGTTCAACGAAACTGTCCAAGGGAAATACAGAAAGGATTGCATCCGCTGCTTCAGAAATTGTATTCCCATCCAGGCGGATCGGACTGCCGTGGGTTGTTTGAGCGGCAATAGAATCAGAAGGGAAATTACAATCGGCCAGAACCAGTTCATCACCATGTCCCATCGCACGCAAAACATACAAAAGTTCCGGAGTTAATAATGGATTAAGATTTTTTAACATAGGGGTCCCTCCAAAAAAGTTCAAAGTAATTCAAATCAAAAACAAAGTTAGTTAGTGCCCATCCACGACGTTAAAATAGATAATAGATGTGTCCAATTCAGAAATGAGCAATTTTTTCTTCATAACGGTTGAAAGTGTCTTAACATACTTAAAATAAATAACGCCAGTAAAATTTTGCACTCCAAGTTCAAAGGTCACAGTAACACAATCCTTCAAGTCTTTTTCATCTTGCTGTCATAGTTCAAGATTTTCACCGGTTGTATCTCGTCTTGCCTATCAACCAAAATACTTTGTAAATACCAATTATCAATCACTTCAGACCAAAATTTGCCAATTTTTTATCTTCCAACAATGTTGAATGATTTAAATTCTAATTTCATCCCCATCATTAATTCTCCTTCAAAACCTGGGGTATTCGTTTCCATTTGGATGAACAAATATAACGTTTAAAACCCAATACCAACGACAGGAATATGTCTATGAAAATGCACTATTCCTGATTATCAAACACGAGCAATGCCAGAATCATTCCTCGGAAATCAAAGAAAGACCTCTCCAATCCTGATATTTCATTTTTGGGACTTCTGTTTATATGATATTTTGACATTTGAATAGAAATTCGATAGAATGCACATTACCATTACAATGTTGCCGATTTCTTGATGCACCGCACTTGTGCATGTTTGGGCAAGCAATGTGCACTTTTTATCTTCAGATTATTTTGATATTCAATTGCAAATTCGATACCCTGTACATTGCCACACAAAGGTAAGAAAAGAAGTAAATACGAAGTCAATTCATTTTTTCACTAAATCATAAATAAGCAAAAGGTAGGTATAGGAATACAAAAGGAGGAGAAAAAGATGATATCAAAACAACGGATTCTAATTTCAGCTATCCTAGCGGCAATCTTTATTTTCATCATGACATCGACCCAGGCAGGTGAGACGGATCTGATCTCGAGATTGAACCTGACAAAGGAGCAGACCAGCAAACTTGATCCGCTCGTCGATGAATTCATCACCGAGGCGCTCGATATCCAATCCAAGCTCGATAATATCTCTAAGCAGATTGACCAGGAATTGAAAAGGGAGGATCGGTTTGACACCAAATCCAAAGCCCGGGCAGGCGCTGAGAAGGTCAACAATCTGATAAAAGAGATCAGCCCGCTTTATGGCGATCTGTTAAAGCTCCGTGTTGAATATCTGTTTAAAGCCAAAGATGTTTTCACCGAAAGGCAAAAGGCCATAGTGATTGATGCTCTGCTCGATTTTGACATGGATCTGCCCGACAATTATTCCTACTACATGGAACTGAGGGTTGATCTAACGCGGGGCCAACTGAAAAAGCTCCTTAAATACCGGGCAGACATGGACATCAAAGACATCAAGCTGGAACTGAAAATGGACAACAACCGTCTCGATCTCCAGGACGAAATTGAGGCGGAAGTCAGAGATCCTCAGAAAGTCAACAAGATCATGATGGCCATTATCGATCTAGGCACCAAGCGCTTGGAAAACAGGGTAAATCACATTCTCAAAGCCAAAGATGTGCTGACCGTGGAACAGAAGAAGGAGTTGCTCCACAATCTCCTTATGATGTCAAACGATTAAAACGGCAAGGATTTACAAATCAGGCTGCTGCAGGATGGCGGAATAAAAGACACTTATATTATAAGGCCTCAATTTTCGCACCCCAATGGGGCGCGGTGCCGCATCTGGTGTGGGGTAAATAAAATTTTTTGGAAAAACAATGAGACAATCAGTTTGAACCGGTATCCATAATGTAATCACCGTGCACAGGCACGCGATGGTCTGATTTCTTTTTACCCTATGCCTGATGCAACTTTCCTTAAAATATCAGGTGCGAAACTTGAGTAAAAGATTCAAAGAAATTGATTACAATTTCTTCTGAATTGACAACTCGTAAACAATTTCAATATAAATGGAGATCGACAAATGACATCAACACCAGGAGGAGCATATGAAACCGAAATATACCCATCATTGCCGGAACCTGGCTTTGGCAGCCCTTATTGCTTTTTTTGCCATTATGGTTCTTATTCCATTTACTTCCAAAGCAGCTGAAAAGAAATTTGAGGCGCCACCGAAACTCCGGGCATCGGACATCCTTCCGGAAAAATTGCTAAAAAGCCCGAACTATCAAGTTGACGAACAGGTTATAAACGACGGTTTTCTCAACCACTATCATGTTACATCCCCATTCGGCGATTTCGATGTGGTCTCCAATGCGGCAATGTATAAGCTCGCCAGGGAGATCGACACGATTGCGGAAATGGCAAAAGTGAAAACAAGCGATGTATATATTAAAGCCGTAGGAGAGTCGGCAAGCAACACACTGAGGGGTATTAAAACACTGTTCACCGATCCGGAGAAAAGCATTAAAGGCGCGGCAACAGGGATCAGCAGCCTTTTTTCCCGGGCAAAGGAGTCGGTTCTCAAAAGCGACCCTGCTGAAACTGAAGACAGCAGAGCGAAACAGGCAATCGGTTTTTCAAAAGCAAAAAGAGAGGTTGCCTTCAAGTACGGGGTCGATGTTTATTCAACGAACAAGGTCTTGCAGGAGCATCTCGATTCTCTGGCCTGGGCCGATTATCTCGGTGGTCTTTCCTTAGCCGCGGTGACTGCACCGATAGGGGGGGCAGCAGGATTGGTAGTCACCTCTTCAGGGGCGGTTCGTCTGCTCAATGAAGTGATTGCCACCACACCCCCGGCAGAACTGAAACTCCAGAATCGCAATAAACTTCTTAACATGTCCATTAATAGTGATCTCATTCATCTCTTCATCAATAATCCATATTTTTCGCCCCGGCAGCAGACCTATCTGGTCGCCGCCCTGGAAAAGATGACCAAGGCAAAAAACAGGGAATTCCCGCTTCAGGTTGCGCTTCAGGCAGAGAACCATAATGTGGCGACGACCGTCACGCTGATAACGGCGATGCTTGCCGCGTATAGCATGAAGATAACCCCCATCGAACGATTTTATCCTGTGGCGCGCTTCATGTACGGACTGGATGAAAACGGGAAAACAGTTCTCCAGATACCGGCTGATTACATAACCTGGAACCAAAGGTTGGTCAACGGTATCGGTTCGATTCAAAAAAAGGGGAAAAAGGGAAGTGAGCTTTGGTTATTGGGGACGGTGAGCGAGCGGGCACGTATTGAATTGAAACAGGCGGGATGGAAGGTCAACACCCGGGTGGCCACCAAATTGGGTGTTGCTGAGGAAAAGTTAAAATGATCAGGGAGCATTAATTTGGGGTGATTAAACCGTAACAGCATAACAGGAAATAGGAGGGACAAAGGATGGTCAAAAAAAGGAAATTTGTACTGTTTGCGCTGGCTGTGTTCGTCGCCATGACGTGGGCTGTCAACCCAGCGGCAGCCACCAAAAAACCCAACATCGTCATCATCTGGGGTGACGACATCGGCCAAAGTAACATAAGTGCTTACACGAAGGGATTGATGGGCTACAAAACGCCCAATATCGACCGTGTCGCTAAAGAAGGGATGATCTTCACCGACTATTACGCCGAGCAGAGCTGCACCGCCGGCCGTGCCGCCTTCATCATGGGCCAGAGCGTTTTCCGCACCGGCCTCAGCAAGGTGGGAATGCCCGGCGCCGACCTCGGCATGAAAAAGGAAGATCCCACACTTGCAAAGCTGCTGAAGCCGCTGGGCTACGCCACTGCCCAGTTCGGGAAGAACCACCTGGGAGACCAGGACGAACACCTGCCCACCCTCCACGGCTTCGACGAGTTCTACGGCCCCCTCTATCACCTGAACGCTTCGGAGGAGCCTGAACTGCCTGATTATCCGAAAGACCCCGAGTTCCTGAAGAAGTTCGGACCTAGGGGGGTGATCCATAGCTTTGCCTTGCCAGATGGAAAACAGAAAATCGAAGACACAGGCCCACTGACGAAGAAGCGTATGGAAACAATCGATGACGATTTCGCCGCCCGGTCAGTTGAATTTATAGAGAAACAGCACAAGGCCGGTAAGCCTTTTTTTGTCTGGGTGAATTTCACCCACATGCACTTCCGAACCCATGTCAAGCCGGAAAGCAGGGGTCAGTCGGGACGCTGGCAGTCGCCCTACCACGACGCCATGATCGACCATGACAAGAACGTGGGCACTGTACTCCAGAAGCTCGATGATCTGGGTATTGCCGACAACACGATTGTCCTCTACAGCACTGACAACGGCCCGCACATGAACACCTGGCCCGACGCCGGTATGACACCCTTCCGCGGGGAAAAGAACTCCAACTGGGAAGGGGCCTACCGCGTACCGGCCATGGTTCGTTGGCCGGGCAAGATCAAGGCCGATACCGTCTCAAACGACATCATGTCGCACATGGACTGGCTGCCCACCCTGCTTGCGGCCGCAGGCGATTCCAACATAAAGGAGAAGCTGAAAAAAGGCCACAGAGTCGGAGACATGACCTATAAGGTGCATCTCGACGGCTACAACTTCCTGCCCTACCTGACCGGCAAGGAGGAGAAGAGTCCACGGGAGGAGTTCTTCTACTTTTCCGACGACGGCGACCTGCAGGCGCTCCGCTACGATAACTGGAAGGTCGTCTTCGCCCAGCAGAGGGCGCAGGGCACCATGCTGGTCTGGGGAGAACCCCTGGTGAATACGCGGATACCCTGGTTGTTCAACCTGCGCACGGATCCGTATGAGCGGGCGTCCATCACCTCGAACACTTACTGGGACTGGTGGATGGACCATGCCTTTCTGTTGGTACCGGCGCAGGGATATGTCGGAAAATTCCTATCAACCTTCAAGGAGTTCCCACCGCGCCAGAAGGCGGCCAGCTTCACCGTTGACCAAGTCATGGAGCAATTGCTGACCCCCCCGCACGGACGCTGAGTTTATACTTTCGCACATGATCCCAATAGGGATCCGAGATGGATGCGATCATTAAGCCTGTAAAAAAGGAGAGTATCCCCGCAAGGGGGCGCTCTCAATCCTTTTATCCCGTCTAAAAGAAAATTTTTTAGCAATTACTAATGAGCGCGTTATTATTTAGACATCCGTTGCCATTTACCTATGGATTTATCTGCAAAGCCGGGCAGGGTTTTTAATCGGCAGCCGGGTCACCCTTTGAAGGTCTTACCGGGCGTTTAGCCGGAACTTTTCGAGGCCTTGTTTTCAAGCGTTTTAAGACGAATGACCCGGTTATTATATTTACAGACCGGCCGAGTTCCGGTTTTACACCCGCTTTGACCTGAGTTTGAGCTGCCGACCGATTCAATATCCTGCTCGGC